>JAGQPK010000889.1 GCA_020426755.1 Planctomycetales bacterium | reverse complement strand
CATCCTGGGCACTCTTGATGGTCACCGTCTGGGCCAGCGCTGGCGCCGCGGCCCAGACGCACACGAGAAACCACATAACCGAACGGACAAGGATCTGCGGAGAGAACATGGGCACTTCGTCAGCGTGATCAATGTGAGTATTTAAAGGGGAAGCGTGCATTGCGCTAATTTACACGATCCATACGGCCTGTCGTTAGCGGCCCTGCTATAAAGATTGGACCGGTTGACGGTGCTGATTGAGAAATGACGATTGCGGAGTTCTGATTGAGACGGAGTGGTTTCGGCGAACCTTTCCGCGTTCAGTTCGCCGAAAGGCGCCAGCCGCGGTTCTCTGCGACGGCCCCGATTTAGGAATGATGATTTCGGAGTTTTGATTTTTGAATGAGGTGGAAAACCAGCACGAAAGTGTCCACCTAGCAAGAGGATCATGAGATGACACCCTACGACGCCCACTGTCGCGGATCGCTGAAAGGTCGCACGCTATTCATCACCGGCGCAAGTCGCGGGATTGGCAAAGCGATCGCACTCCGGGCAGCTCGCGATGGCGCAAACATCGTGGTCGCCGCGAAGACGACCGAACCAGATCCGCGTTTGCCGGGGACGATCTACACGGCGGTTCAGGAACTGGAACAGGCAGGCGGTCAAGCATTGGCGTGCGCCGTGGATATTCGTGACGAGCAGCAGGTTCGAGCGGCGGTCGACGCCGCCGTCGCTCGCTTCGGCGGCATCGATATCCTGATCAACAACGCCAGCGCGATCTATCTGGCCGGGACACTACAGACGCCGATGAAACGTTACGACCTGATGCATGCCGTTAACGTGCGCGGCACATTTCTCACCTCGCAATGTTGTCTGCCACACCTGCTGGAATCATCGCAAGCACAGATACTCAACATCTCCCCGCCACTCAATTTGAACGCTCACTGGTTCGCGCCGCAAACTGCCTATGCGATTGCCAAGTTTGGTATGAGCTTATGCGTTCTCGGAATGTCGGCAGAGTTCGCTGATCGTGGCGTAAGCGTGAATGCGCTGTGGCCCCGTTCGGCGATTGCCACCGCTGCCATTCAGAATTTACTTGGTGGCGACGCAGCCATCCGTGGTTGCCGCCAACCGTCGATCATGGCCGACGCGGCACACGCAGTATTGAGTAATTCGACGGAGCAACGCACGGGCGAATTCCTGATCGACGAAGAAGTGCTGAAGGCCGTGGGCGTGTCCGATTTTGCGCCGTACGCGGTCGATCCCACGCATGAGTTGATGCTCGACTTTTGGATTGAGCGCGAGTCGGCGATTGAGGAATGATGATTTGGGAGTTTTGATTTTCGAACGAGGCAAGGAAGTCAGCAATGACGGCCTCGTACTTCCTCCATCAGAAATCCGAAATCATCATTCCGAGATCATCCGCTTGGCGTGCGACTACATGCGTCTCAGATATAGTACATATCATGTGCGACACCGCGGACCTGTTCCGCCAAACGATCGAACGTGATACTCGTCATGAATTCGCGACTGTCGGCTGCAGCCTTTTCCCAGAGATGCGTGAGCACTTGAGCGGCCGGACTGCGCGAGTCGATCGAGCTCGTGCGGCCTTCGCCTTCGACGACGGCAATCACGTCCCATACGGAGATTTCACGCGGAGCTCGCGCCAGGCGATAGCCGCCAGCCGCGCCGCGCGTGCTGTGAACGAGTCCAGCCGATTTCAACTGCAGCAGAATCTGCACGAGAAAGCCCGAGGGAATCTGATGCGCGGCCGCGATTTTACGAACCTGCAACGGTTCGCCACTGGAATAGGCGGCAGCCAACTCCAGCACCGCAATACAGGCATATTCAGTTTTTGCTGAGAGCTGCATCATTCACTTGTATGCAGGCCACATTCGGTTTTAGCGAAACCGCTCCACCGCCCTGCCCGCTCGTCTTCGCCGCCCATCACCGCGCGGGTGCAAGGCCAGCAGCCAATGCTCGTATAACCTTTGTCGTGCAAAGGATTGTACGGCACATTGAGTTCCGTCACCATCTTCCAGACGTCCCGCTTCGTCCAATTGGCCAAGGGGTTGACCTTCACTAGACCAAACTTCTTATCCCAGCCAATGATCGCGGCACGAGCACGATCGGGGCTCTGGTCGCGGCGAATCGCACTAATCCAGGCATGCTTGCCCACGACGGCGCGGTTGAGCACCGAAATCTTCCGCTCAAAGCAGCAGCGGTTCGGATCTGTCTTGTAGACCGGCCCACCGTTGGCCGCTTCGTATTCCTCGACGGTCTGGTCGGCGCTCGCTAGTTCGACTTCAATGCCGTAACGCCGGGCGACTTCGTCACGCAGTTCTAACGTCTCGGCGAACTGGTAACCGGTGTCCAAGTTGAACACGTGTGTTTTCGGTCCGACCTCCGACAGCATTTGGAGGATGACCATGCCTTCCGGCCCAAAAGCCGTCGCCATCGTCAGCTTGTCGCCATACCGCTGGACAGCCCAAGCCAGAATGTCCCGCG
Organism: Planctomycetales bacterium; assembly: GCA_020426755.1. Taxonomy (GTDB): domain Bacteria; phylum Planctomycetota; class Planctomycetia; order Pirellulales; family Pirellulaceae; genus JAGQPK01. The sequence continues at coordinate 145 of JAGQPK010000889.1, read as the reverse complement.
GGTGCGCCGTCTCGAATTCGTCACTCCGCGCCTGCAACTCGGCCAAAAACTCTGGCGTGGGATCCAATCCACCCGGGTTCACAGGGGCTGTCGGTGTGCTCGTGTTCATGGTCAGGGTGATCCGTGTATCCGCAGACGAGGCAAT
>JAGQPK010000888.1 GCA_020426755.1 Planctomycetales bacterium | reverse complement strand
TGGATCGTCCATCCAACCGAACGGTTGTGCATAACGATCGTCCAAACCGATGTACATGATCGACAGGTGGCCGAAGGTCACATCGACTTGGTAAGGATCGGATGACTTATCGCTGTTGGAAACCATGACCAAGTCACTGGCGCCTTCCAGCTTGTCCGGAATGTTGACCAAGGTGTGAGTACGGTCGGTATAGGCCAGCACGCCTTCTTCCAGAGTACCCATGCTGATTGCGGTAGCGTTACCGGCAACCTTGGTCGCAGAACTGATGATCGTGCCAGCTTGTGCTTGAACACTGACGACGGCGACACAGACAAACGCAGCCATGCAGGCTGCCCACGTACGCAACGATCGCTTCACGAGACTTCCCCTCAAGTTGTTGGATATAATTCCGCTCTTAGTTAGCTAAATCTGTAGACGTAAGCGCTGCAGTGCTTAACCGAGTCGAAGCGAGCAACCAAATAGGAACGAATCTGCGCTAGCGCGCATTACTGCGTCAAAACAACGAAAGACGGGATTGTTTTGAGGTGCCCCATTTGGAACACGGTTCGACGCAGTAGCGTTCCTCCTCGCGGAAGCCAATCACCGTGCAGCGGAAAATTCCATTCACCGGCGACTGATTGATAAATGTCCTGCATGGGAATGTCCAACGCAGGCGACACGCTGAGTGTAACCGACTTCGCCAACTTTCCGAGTCCCTATTTTGAAATTATTTAGAACAAAACTCAAAGGCGCAAACACTTCTAAACACCACGTTCAACTCCCTGAACGATCCAGCGCGAATTCGAGCGTGAACCGCGGTTTTCTGCTCGAAACACGGTCGTTCAAAGGCGTCCTAACACATTGTCGCAGTTGCTTTGCGCGATCCAAGTTTGTCGTCTTATGCCAGCCTCATCGGCGTCTATCGCACGGCGTCTGAATCGTCGGTCGATTGCGCTACTTCCTCCGGGACCGCGGGTTGATCGGACTGATCAAGATCCGAAGCAAAGCGAATCCCACTGACGAGTGTCACATCTTCGCCGCCAAAGCGAGTCGCATCTTCGCCGCTCATCGTAAAGACGCATGTCGCCTGATGCCCTTCCGCGTCGCTCAACTGATAGTAAACCCAATGCACAGGTGCATTGGCGACTTGACCGATCACCGAGATCCGAAGCTGGCGCACACCGCTCGGCAGTTTCTCTTCCTTTGCTTCGACAACTTGTTGCAGCGCGGTGCCCAACGCCGTACGCACTTCGGTTTGGAACTGCTCCAGCGATAGGGTCTGACCAGGTGCCAGTTGCAGCAGCGGCTTGAGATTGCACTGGGCGATCACACGGCCGTCCTCAATCCGGCGCAGAACGATCAGGCCGCCCTGGTCCGAGTGCAGATGCCAGCGGCGATCGTGGGGAAAGGTGAGCGTCCCATCGTTTGTGCGATACTCAAGCAGATCCGCTCCGGCCATGGTCGACGGCGTCATCGCCGCAACCAGCTGCGGATCCAAATGGGGTACGGCGCCGGCGTCGATCAGCATCCGCAGCCGCGAAGTCGCCTGCAAACCGGGCGATCCCAGGCCGACGCTGCGCTCCTCCTGAAGACCGAGTGCCAACCATGTGATTCGCTGAAGCTGACGATTGAAGGTCAATTTGCCTTGGACCTTCAGCTCGGTGACCACACCTGACACGGATCCGACGACGCTGCCGGCCATACTAAGCTGAGCAGCATCTGCGGTGACAGACACCAGTTCGGTCTTTAAATCGTTGGCCGTAACCGCATCCAAGTTGAACAGACGCCCCAGCAACTGTTCGTCGTGCGACCACTTCTCGCCCACTGACGCCTCACGGCCAGGTAGCAGTTGATCGACCCAGGAACTGCCGCCAGGCAATTCGATTAGCTCCAGTTCGCTACGAGTTAACGGCCCCCCCAGTGAACGGAGCGACCGTCCAGCTTGTTGAGGGTCGATCGCGACGTAGCGCCGGTCGTCACGCAACCGAACTTCGGATGCCCGCCCGCTGGCGCTGATATCCGCCTTGGCTTCATCGTAGTAGCGAACGACTTGGCGATTCGCGATATCCGTGAATCGTTCTTCGTAGAGAAAATTGGCGATGCCGCGCATGACGTGTTCACGCGGGCGTCCCTGAGCGGTCTCCGGTGCGCTCAACAGCTTCCCGTCGACTTCATAGACGACCTTCACGAGGGTCGGTACGAGGTCTTGTGCCGCCGTGAGATTGCAGCGAGCCGTGCTCTCGGCGGTTTGTGTCGCGCGGGGTGCAACGGGGGTCGCTTGTTGAGCCCACGTGCTTAACGGCGTTAACGTAGCGGGCCCCAGCAACGCAGCGGCAACCAGACTCTTGCGACGGGTGATCCAATGGAGACACGGCATGATGTCGATCCTTCCTTGTCACGACAGCAAAGATTTCGAGAGTTGCGGCGAACACACCTACGCTGCTTAGATCGACCGTTTCGGTCGCTTAACTTTGACAACCCTTTCGAGGTGCCTCCGAAGCCGAGCTCACGCACGTTTCGAATTTCGAACCGTGAGAATGCAGCAAAGACAGGCAACGTACGCAAGCTGCCGCAATTACGAAACACACGACCCCATGGCATTTAGGGCAAGCGACTGACTAGCCACTCAAGTGATCAGCGCACGCGCATCGGGCACCCGCAGT
>JAGQPK010000887.1 GCA_020426755.1 Planctomycetales bacterium | reverse complement strand
CTTGCTACAATGTAGCGACCCACCAACTAAGCAAGCGGAGTCGATTCGCACGACTAGCCGCATTAACTCACTGCGGGAGAGACCATCCGATGAAAGTTGTTGTGAGCGAGACACCGGAAGAAATGGGCGTTGCAGCCGCCAGTCAGGCCGCGAACGCAATTCGCGCTGCGATCGCGGCACGAGGACAGGCCAACATCGTCGTCGCCACCGGAGCATCCCAATTCACCGTCCTGGGTAACTTGATCAAGGAGCCCGACATTGATTGGTCCAAAGTGATCGGCTTCCACTTGGACGAATACATCGGTCTGCCAATTACCCATCCTGCTTCTTTCCGTGGCTACTTGAAAGCACGTTTTGTCGATCACGTCCCCATGGCAGCATTCAACTACATCGACGGAGAGGTGCAACCGCCTCAGCAAGAATGTCAGCGACTGGGCGAACTGATTGCAAAGCACCCGATCGACGTTTCGCTCGTCGGTATCGGTGAGAACGGCCACTTGGCGTTCAACGATCCGCCCGCCGACTTCGATACTGAAACGCCCTATCTGGTCGTCAACCTGGACGACGCCTGCCGACGTCAGCAGCTGGGCGAAGGTTGGTTTCCCACCTTCGATGACGTGCCAAAACAAGCAATCAGCATGTCCATTCGCCAGATCTTGAGGTCGCGCGAGATCATTTGCAGCGTGCCCGACACAAGAAAGGCCCAAGCCGTAGCCGGATCGCTGGAAGGCCCCGTCACGCCAGACGTGCCAGCGTCCATTCTGCAACGGCACGAGCACACCACGGTGTATCTCGACCGCGCAGCAGCGTCGCTGCTAGGTGAAAGATCTGACTGATCTGACTGATCCGACTGATCAGTCGGATCAGTCAGATATCGGATCGTCGGACATCCGACTGATCCCTTACGGCACCGGGGTGAACGATCCGGTCACCGGAGCAAAAACGTTGCTCGCGGGCTGGCCGAAAGCGTTCCCCACCGCGTTCAACGGACTGGGGTTCGGACTCACACCGCTCGGCCCGACGGTCATCCACGGCGACGCCGGGGCGGCATTGGAAGTGGTCGTTGCGAACCCCAGCATCTTGAGACCGTCGGGCTGCAGGCCGGACGGCACGACGAGTGGTGTTGGCAAAATGGCTTGTGAACGTTGGCCGTTCAGCGCAAACCCACTCTTTGCCAACGCGTCGCCAATCGGATTGGGAATGGCGGGCGGTGCCGGAACGGCACTAAATCCGGGTGCCGAAAGCGAACCGCTCGGCACGGGACCGGGTTGCGACCAAAAGCTGCCGAAGGAGCCGCTGGCCGCGGAGCCGCCGCTGAACGGTTCCGGAGATCCAGAGACGTTGGGCCAAATGCCTGCGACTGACGTCTCGTGGAAGATGGGCGAAGTTTGCGGCACGGTGAGATCCGGTTGTCGTGTCGTAAACGCGTTGTATTCAGGAGCCATCGCGGCCAAGTGTGGCGATGTGGGTGGGGCCGACAGTTCGGTGGCGAACGGAGTTCCGGCGAATGCACTAGCAAAGTTCGTCGCGGGTTCAAACGGAATCGTCGGTTGACTCGGTGTCGCTAGCCACATTTTGGGTTCTGGTAGTTCGGGCGACTGTACCGTGTCCATGCGCAAACCTGGTGACCGCGACGGCGGCAGCAGCTCATCACGGTTCCGGGGGATCTCCGGCAGCGGCGGCGCGAACTCGTCCTGCGGCACGTGATCCTGTCGCAGCGTTTCAATCGATTCACGGACCTGCTCGGCGGCCTGCTTGTGGCGCGCTTCAACTCGATTCGCAGGGCGCCGCAACTGCGCCTCGTTGACGACGGGCGAACGTGGCACAACAGGAACCACACCCCTGGGCGGCGCATAGCGATGTCCGTAACGTTGAGTAACCAGCAGCGACACGCCGGATACCAAGACCGCCACAACAATGACACTCGCAAACGTCCGACGACCATGTCGAGCGGAACTGCGAGGCGAATGGGCAACGAACGGTCGCCCGCCGGGTGTTCCCGCTGGATTCGACGGCCAAACGCGCGCTGGCTGCGGGCGTGTGACAACCGTCGTGAACTCGTTGACCAGCGCGCCACCCTCGCGTAGTTCGAAGCGCGAAGGATCCTCGTCGTAAGCTGCCCGCAGGATCGGGTCGCTGAGGATTTCATAGATGCGCCGAATTTGCTTAAAACGCAACTCGGCGTCACCCGCCGTCGGGTTCAAATCTGGGTGACAGTCGCGTGCGGAGCGTAGGAATGCCTGCCGAATTTCCGCCGGGCTGGCCGTCCTGGGGACGCCCAGCAGCTGGTAGAAGCAGCTTGATCCAGACGCTAGCGGCATAGGTCAGTGCACTTTGAGGCGGGTTCTATCGGATCGTGCATCTACCCCTGCTCGGGGTGGTTCACATTTTGGATCCTGCGGCGGGCGGAGGCAAGGCGCATGCCATCTCCAGCTAAACACGTAGCGCCAGGGGTGTCAAGCATAAGAAGCTGGAAAAGCTCTAGGATGTGGGAAAACCGCCAACTGTTCGAGCCGCGGCGATCCGACTATCCTAGCAGCGGCGCGAAATCGGGGCCGCGGAATCGAGATGATGCAAGAAGGAGTCATTGAATGCTGGTGGCGTATAGCGGCTGGGACGGGATTCTCGGAACACGAGGCTCCTTG
>JAGQPK010000886.1 GCA_020426755.1 Planctomycetales bacterium | reverse complement strand
GTCGTACAAGCGTACGCAACAAGACAATGCGGAAATTGACCGTGTTGTCAGCCATCTGTTGGCCGAACGTGGACACCTGAGTCGCGTCGAGCCGTTCTCGCCCTTGGGCTACGATGAACGGCAGTTCTGTTCGCCCGGCTTTGACTTGCCGGTGGGCGTTTTGATGCGTAGCCGCTACGGATCGTTTCCGGAATACCACAATTCCGGCGATGGCTTAGATTTTGTCACGCCGCAGGCACTAGCCGATTCTGCGGCTACGGTGCGCCAAATCGTGCAGATTCTCGAAGAAAACCGCACGTACGTAAATCTGCGACCGGATGGAGAACCCATGTTGGGCCGGTATGGCATCTATCGTGCATTCGGAGAAGCCGATGATCGGGGACGCCTGCAAGAAGCGGTCATGTGGCTGCTCAACCAAGCGAATGGGACGCGGGATATACTGACCATCGCGGAACGAGCCGGCTTGCCGTTTGAGCTGTTGCTGCAGGCCGCACAACTCCTGACTGAACACGGACTCCTTGCGTTAGCGAATCAATGACGTCATCGACCGAACGTTTTCCGACTTCTGCAGAAATGAGTGTCGCCGGGCTAGGTTGCCGCTTCTGCGGGCAGCCAATTCGCCATGTAGTCGTCGACCTTGGGCTACAACCCCTGTGTCAAAGCCGTGTGTTGCGCGAGCACCTGAACGAACACGAACGTTGCTATCCGCTGCGCGCTTATGTCTGTGACCATTGTTGGCTGGTGCAAGTGCAAGAACACGTGGGCGGCGAAGAAATCTTCAGCCACTATGCCTACTTCTCGTCATACTCGGATACCTTGTTGGCGCACAGCAAAGTCTACGTCGACCAGATGATCGAGCGGTTTGGCCTCAACCAAGCCAGCTTTGTTGTGGAGTTGGCGAGCAACGATGGCTACCTGCTGCAGTACTTCGTGGAGCAGCAGATTCCCTGCCTAGGAGTAGAACCGGCTGCGAATGTCGCGGACGCGGCGCGAGAAAAGGGTGTGCCATCGCTGGTGAAATTCTTTGGCACCGTAACCGCCAGTGAGATGCAGGCTGCCGGGCAACAGGCTGATTTGTTGGTGGCCAACAATGTTCTAGCGCACGTGCCGGAGCTAAACGACTTTGTGGCGGGCATGAAGATCGCATTAAAACCGCAGGGAGTCATCACTGTCGAAGTGTCTCACTTAGTGAAGATCATCGAGAACAATCTGTTCGACACGATTTATCAAGAGCACTACTGTTATTATCTCGTGTCGACACTCCAGCGGATCTTCCAGCACCACGGACTCACGATTTTCGATGTCGACGAACTGCCGACGCAGGGCGGATCCATCCGCATCTACGCTCGACATAGCGAAAACTCCTCACTGCCAGTTTCGGAAAACGTGCACCGAATCATTGCCAACGAAGAATCGAACGGTTACCACAGGTTGCAAGCTTACGCGCGGTTTGCTGAGCAAGTGGCGGCTGCCAAACGTGATCTGTTGGCCTGCTTGATCGAACTCAAGCGCCAGGGCAAGCGGATTGCCGCGTACGGTGCACCAGGCAAAGGCAACACGTTGCTCAACTACTGCGGGATTCGCGAAGACTTCCTCGACTACACGGTCGATCGGAATCCGATGAAACAAAACACGTTTCTGGTCGGTTCACGCATCCCGGTTCATGCTCCTGAGGCCATCGCTGCAACTAAGCCAGACTACGTGTTGTTGCTGCCTTGGAACTTGGAACGAGAATTAACCGAACAGCTTTCGTACATTCGGCAATGGGGTGGCAGCTTCATCCTGCCACTGCCGCACCTACGCGTTATCAACTAGAGGCCTTCCGATGAAAGTCGTTCTATTCTGTGGTGGATTCGGTATGCGGCTCCGCGAGTACTCCGAATCGATTCCCAAGCCAATGGTGCCGATCGGCTATCGACCGATCTTGTGGCACGTCATGAAATACTATGCACACTTCGGGCACAAAGATTTTGTGTTGTGTCTTGGCTGGCAAGCCAACGTGATTAAGAACTACTTCCTGAACTATGACGAATGTGTCTCGAATAACTTTGTGCTGTCAGGTGGTGGCAAGCAAGTGTCATTGTTGAGCAGCGACATTGATGATTGGAAAATCACCTTTGTCGACACCGGCAACGGCGCGTGTATCGGTGAACGTTTAAAGGCGGTTGAGCCGTTCGTAAAGGACGAAGAAGTCTTTCTGGCCAACTACACCGATGGGTTGAGCAATGTGTACCTGCCGGATCTGATTGATTTTCATCGGAATCATGATTCCGTCGCCACCTTCGTCGCGGTCAAGCCGACGCAGTCGTTTCATGCGGTGTCCGTTGGCGAGGACGGGTTGGTTAATCAGATCGAGGCGATCGCCAACACGGATACTTGGATGAATGGCGGCTACTTTGTGTTTACGCCGGAAGTGTTTCAATACATGGAACCAGGTGAGGATTTGGTCGGTGCGCCGTTCACTCGCTTAAGTAAGCAGGGGAAGTTGAGCGCCTACAAACACCGTGGCTTCTGGAGTTGCATGGATACGTACAAAGAAAAACAGACGTTGGACGAGATGTACGACTGTGGCAACACGCCTTGGGCCCTATGGACAAATTCGCCCGCCGCGTAGCTGGGCTACGTCACTTTGGAGTTTCCTGCGAGGATTTG
>JAGQPK010000885.1 GCA_020426755.1 Planctomycetales bacterium | reverse complement strand
GGGCAGCCGGCGGTGGCGTCGGCGCGGGCGGTGTTTCCACCACGGGCGCTACCGGCGGAGCCGGGGCGGCTTCCTCTGCCGGCGGCGGCGCTACCGGAGCCGGTTTCGGCGCGGCGACCGGCGGGGCCGGTTGAGCCGGACGCACTGGAGGCAAGATCGGAGGCGTTGATGGCGCCGGAGCCGCCAGTGAAGATGGCGACGACGGAGGAATTGGCGCCTGGGGCGACGACTTCTTGGGGCCGCCAGACAGATAGGCTTTGACTTTGGTCAGCTCATCATCCGTCAAGCTGGCCAAGGCAGAACCCTTGCCCGTGATCCCAGCACGGGCGCAAATGTCCACTAAATCCTTGCTGTCGATCTTCAGTTCTTTAGCCAGTGAATAAATCCGAATGGGCACGTCTGCCCTCCTTCAATTCGTTTCGTCGGCGACCCAGGCGACGTGTGCGTCGTCCGTTCGCTCGCAGTACTTACGGTGTCTTAGACCATGATCCGCTCTCCCGTGGCAGGATTGATCTCACTCGAACGAGCGCGGTCCGGCGCCATCGAGTCTTGTCGAAACCTTTTCAGGCCAAAGTACCCTAGTTTCCCCACCGCATTTCCAAGGCGGTACTTTTCGCTCAAGGTGTCCAATCCTGAGCCTGGCCATCACACATCACGAACGCTTGGGCCGGAGGTCTCACCGGAACCCTTCGTCCGTTTTCGGACTAGCCTTCCCGGGTCGAATCATCGTCCGCCGGCGGCTCATCCGCATCGTTTATCAACTCTTCTGTGGAATCGTCAAGTGTATCAGGGGATTCACCGAGTTCCACTCCGCCTTCCGCGGATTCTTCTTCATCGGTCGTTTCGTCATTTGCAGCGACGTCAGCCGGTGAAGGGCCTTCCAGCGCCTCCATCTCCTTCGTCGCCTTCTCAATCCGTTCTTGCTCCTTTAGCCGGCGACGCTCAGCCGCCGCCGCTTGCTCGGCCTCTTCGGCCTTCGCTTCTGCCTGCTCAATAATCGCTTCCACCTGCTCTTCGGACAAGCCACCCATCGCCATCAGGTCGTCAGGCTCAATCACCGACAGGTCGTCGTATGAAAGAAACCCTTCACCCACCAGACGCTCAGCCAACTCATCCGTCATGCCCTCAATCGAGCAATACCCCGTGACCGCACTTTCGATCTGCTCTTGCAGCTCGTCTTGCGTCATGATTTCAATGTCCCAGCCACACAGCTTACTGGCCAACCGGACGTTCTGCCCACGGCGGCCAATCGCCAAGGAAAGCTGGTCTTCGCGCACCAACACAATCGCGCGACCCATCATTTTGCAGAGGATCACTTCGTCGACCTCGGCCGGCTGCAAAGCATTCGGAATCAACACCTGCATGTCGTCGTTCCAACGCACGATGTCGATCCGCTCACCCGCCAACTCGTCGACGATGTTCTTGATCCGATTGCCGCGGACACCCACGCAAGCACCCACGCAATCCACGCGTTGATCTGCGCTGCTCACTGCAACCTTGCTGCGATAGCCAGGCTCACGCGCCATGGCTCGCACTTCGATCACGCCATCGGCGATTTCCGGAATCTCCTGCTCGAACAGCCGCTGCACCAATTGCGGTCGCGTACGGCTCAGCACCACCTTGACGCGGCTGCCTTCCTTACGCACGTCAAACACCGTCGCCCGCACCCGCTCGTTCGCGTGATGCGTCTCGCCCGGAATCTGCTCACCGCGTGGCAAGATCGCTTCGACATTTCCCAGCGCCACCGTGGTTGCTCGGCCCTCGTTCCGCTGTACCACGCCGCCAACCATTTGGCCCATCTGCTCGTGATATTCCTCGAACAATGCGTCGCGTTCGGCTTCCTTGATCTTCTGGATGATCACCTGCTTGGCCGTCTGAGCGCCGATGCGTCCCACCGTCTCTTCGGGATCTAACGCCTCCCCGTTGCTCGTGCCGTGAATCGAACCATCCTTGCGATCAATATTGATCACGATCTCGACGTCATCGCCGTAATTCTTGCGTGCTGCCGAGACCAATGCCGATTCGATCGCCTGGAAGACGATTTCCTTGTCAATGTTCTTATCACGATGGATCGCATCCACGATCCGAAGTATTTCGCTGGGATTCATGGCACCTAACGGTTGCGGGGCCCCGTTCGCGGCAACCGACAAGCACCCTTTGTGTCTCGCCGTCCTCCGCGATTCAAATTGTAAACCGACTGAATCACCGAACCTCGGCGGATCCTGCCGCCTGCCGCTCGAAAATCCTTCTACACCATAGCTTTACTTCCAAGTACAATCTCGCCAGCATACTGGTGACAGCCTTGAGTGTCAACCTGTGACAACGCCATGGCCGCCCCACATTCCAAGGGCTCCAGGGACCGCTCAGCGGCCGTGAGCTTACGTGCGACGGGACGCAGTTCGTACTCCTACTCGCACTCCTACTCGCACTCCTACTCGCACTCCTTACTCGCTCGTCGCTCATCGCCGTTGGATAACCCCGCTACTACGTCAAACAGCATGGGTCGAGCACGAGTACCTCCATGCCACGTACGAGTACCGCCATGCTGAGTACGAGTACGAATAGCCGAGCAGCGTGCGCCGAAATCGCTGGCGAATAAGTTGGTCCCCAGCCTCAATGCGCTACAGCATCCGCTACGCGCGCCCCACCACAAC
>JAGQPK010000884.1 GCA_020426755.1 Planctomycetales bacterium | reverse complement strand
TCGCGACCTGCGGGCCCCACATCTGTCCGGCGGCCAAAGTCGCCACGCAGACGGCTGCTAGGGGAATCGCCAACGTCATGTGGCGCAAATTTTCACGCGGTGGATACGGCATGGATAAAATCGCCACGCTGATGAAGGCCAATAGACTGCAGAAATGCATTGCGCAGCAGTAGGGACAGAACTTGCCTTCGAAAAAGATCTGCACTACCAGAAACCAACACGCAACACTGACCAGAACCGACGTGGCAACCAATGCCAAGCGGCGCCGCGTCGGGGTATTCAATCCAAGACAGGCCAAGACGAGTAACGGACCATAGACACCGAGTGCCCACAGGCTGACCGGCACCTTCATCCAATTGGACCAGCGGCTACCTAGTAAGCTCGCGCAGCCTGCTTCGCCGCCGCAACCCGCCAGGTTAGAAATCTGACCGGACAATTTCATGTACGACAGATAAACTGCGATGCCCACTGCCACAAGAGTCGCGCCAATCAATAAGATTTGGCTGATCCGTCGCACTGCTGGTGCAGGCGGATCGGGCGGAGACGCGGATTGTGCGAGGGGCAAGGTCATGTCTCAAGAATAGGTGGGACCAGCGCGGTGAGCAAGGGACTGGAGCGGCTCCCAGCGGAGAAGGATGGTTTATGAACGAACAAACAGATCACGCGAAAACTCGTCAAATGCCCAGTGAGCTGACCGGCAGCGACGACGAATGGATCCATTTGACCGCCAATGCCGAGTGGCTGTGGATTCTCCGCTGGGTGGCAGTTGTTGGGCAGCTCGTGACAATCGGTAGCGTGGCGGCGTTGCTGCCGCTCGGCCTGGTTTGGAAGCCCTTGCTGATCGTTGTGGGTGGTACCGCGGCCTCCAACTTGCTGCTGCAGCAGTGGCTGCGGCAAAGCAAACGGAGCGCCGGTAGCGCCGCACGCGTCTTTTGCGTGCGGCGGATGTTGGTCAGTGTTATGGCCTTCGATATCGTGTCGCTGACCGCGCTGCTGTATTTCGCAGGGGGCATCGCAAATCCGTTCTGCGTCTTCTATTTGGTCAACCTTTCCTTGTGCGCCGTAATTCTCTCGGAACGCTGGAGTTGGGTGCTGACGGTGATCTCAACCGCCTGCATGGTCTGGCTGCTACTTGTCCGCGGCGATGCATTGCCGTTCGATACGCTGTTGAATTGGCCGGACGGGACGCGCCTGGCCAACATTACGCTGGGACAGCTCGGGCAACTCGTAGCCACCTCCGCCTGTGCGATGGTCATCATCCACTTCGTTTCGCGGGTCACTGGGCAACTGGCCTTGACGGAGGCGGAGCTACGGCGAGTAGAACGGGAGCGATCGCGCAGTGAGAAACTCGAAGCACTCGGCACACTCGCCGGCGGTGCGGCACACGAACTGGCGACACCCTTGTCGACAATCGCGGTGGTCGCGCGGGAAATGATGCGGCAACTCGATTCGATGGACGTGTCGGCCGCCTTTCACGACGACGTGGATCTGATTCGCGCCGAGGTAGACCACTGCCAAACCATTTTGCAGCGGATGACCGGCCGGGCAGGGCAGTGGATGGCAGAGCAACGGCACACCCTGACGCTGCCGGCCCTAATCGACTACACGTTGAGTGAGCTGTTTCAGGCGAACCGCATCGCGGTCGAGATGCCGGCAGCGTGTTCCGACGTTTCGCTCACCGTGCCTCGCGAAAGCTTAGCGCAGGCCTTGCGCGGCCTCCTGCAAAATGCGATCGACGCCAGCGAGGGCCCGCAAGGCGTCAAACTAAGAGCTCATTGTGATGCACGCTGGATCCAATTAGAGATCGAGGACGCCGGCACCGGTATGGCACCGGAAGTGTTGGCCCGTGCGGGTGAGCCGTTCTTTACCACCAAGGAACCCGGCCGAGGCATGGGGCTCGGTCTCTTTCTGACACGCTCGGTCATCGAGCGACTGGGGGGAACACTTAGCCTCGATCCAAATCCAACTCAAGGAATGACCGCCACGGTGCGGCTACCGAGATTCTGAATGTCGAAATCTCAGCCACCCATCTAACTAACATTCATTCATTGCTGTCACCGGCGGCGTCACGCATTGTTCCCCCTCCCGCAAGTGACTCCCAACTGTCTTGAGACGCATCGTCCGGGAGGGGGGCAGCGACAGATACGGAACGCTAACGCGCCGCGGCAGTCGGTTCCACGAGCGACCAACTTGTTCGTTAGCTGTCACAGCGCAACGAATCGACACAAATCTCATTCCGGGCTCATACTCAGTGCGAATCGATTCGGCCCCGACTCAGTCATCATTGGTTCCCTCCCCCTGCCCTCGTCGTACCACACATTTTTGCTATCACCGCGTCGCGCGCTGTCCCTCCTCCCGCAATTGACCGTCAACTGCCTTGCGGCGCGCAGTCCGGGAGGCGGGAACTGCAGCGCACATCTAAACTGAGTGCAATTCGGCTGGCGGCTTCCGGCGATCTGGCATCTGGCCGCGCTTGCTTGGCTGCTGATTCGTGTAAAATGGTTGCTCCCAGAATCACGATTTCTTTACGCCGCTACAGACCAGGTGTTTCTCATGATGAGCCTAGCGAGGCGAGTTTCTGACGTTCGACGCGAGTACCGGATCGCGCTGTTGCTGACCGTCGCCATTGTTGCCAGTGCAGCGCGTGTGTCGGGT
>JAGQPK010000883.1 GCA_020426755.1 Planctomycetales bacterium | reverse complement strand
ATCGGTCCCCGTTTACGCCCTTCCCCTGCGGGCAACGCATCGTCTGCGCGAGCGGGATTCAGTAGGCTAGCTGGCTCTTGCATGTTCAGTGCCCCCCGCGAGACGCTTTAGCGCTCGCTCCTGCTAATGCACCCGCCAACGTGCGACAACCTGACGGTGTCCGCCGCATTCGGCCCGTGCCACCCATTTTAATCGAATCGCTCCAACGAAATGCAAAAATCCTGACCTTGGATTCGAGAATCCAACGTCACCGGCGCTCGGCCTTCACAGGCCACACCATCCACCTCGAAAGGTTGATTGCTGTGGCAAGTTAACGTTTGTCCTTGTCGGACGAGCACCACATCGTTTTCCCAAGTTCGGCAAACCACGTGGTTGCCAGTGGCCGGTCCCAAGATGCAGGAACTCGCCATCAGCAACACGCCATCCGCAGCGGGTTGGCAGCGGTGATGACTGGCCCATTCCAGTCGCGCACTGGCACTCAACGGATGTGGCTGGCGAAAACGGATCCGCGTGCTGCGGCCCAATTCCAACACATCGCCATCCGACAGATGCCGGCGGCCGACCACCGTGTTTCCGCAAATTGCCACGCCCGCAAATGGTTCCAGAGAATACCCGTCTCCCTGGCGAAGAATCGTGGCATGATGCCGAGAAACATCGCCAACCAACGGCAACTCAACCCTCGACTCCCGCACAGCCTGCCCAATGCGCACCGATTCCGAGAGGCAGACGAGGTATCCACCGACACCGTCCACCCACATCATGAATCTCGGTCCAGTCGCAGGCTGATTCATCCAAGGTTCCTGGCTCAGTCGCTCGTTCTTCGGAGTCAAAGTCGTGTTCATGTTAAGTATGACTCCACGTCCTCGGAGGGCGAACATCCTGTGGGTGGGCCGGCGTCGTGCCCGGGCAGCGTCCCCTTCCTGCCGCGGCAAGCTCAGAGCCTGCTCGCGCCGCTCAATTGCCCACCCCTCGTCTACCAACCCCACTTAGAATTGGGGGTCTACCGTAACTTCAGCCGCAACCGACGTGGCAATCGACTTGTCTGGACCATTGAAATATGCGGCGACTTCCTCGGCAATATTGGCCGACTCAGGCTGGCTCAACGGAATCTCTTCAGCAAACTGAATATCCGCTGCCAACATCCGTTCGGTCACGTCCAGTCGAGTTTCCACATCGCGGACCAACTGGGTAACTCGTGCCAACGCACTGTCGTCCAAGTTAAACTCGCTGGAAGTCTGCGCGACGGTGACCATGGTTTGGCGAGCCTCCAACTTCGCCACTTCGGCAACCAGCTGATTTCGCTTGGACAGCATCTGCTCAAGCTCCGCCCGTGCTGCTGACAAGCTGGTTTGGCGAGCGTTCAACACGCGACGCAGATTGAACAGCGTCTCGTCGTTTGTCTTGAACCGCTCAAAGCGGCTCGTCAGATCACGCGTCACCTGATCCCGAGTATACGTGTTGCCGGCCAAAAGGATCTCGACGTCACTCGACTGCAACCCCGTCTTCAGTGTTAACAGGTTGTCCTTCTCGGACTTCTGCTTGGCCGCCAAACGCTCAATTTGATCCTGCAACTGCTCCAGCGCCACCTCTTCCCGTACCACCAGCTGCTTGTTGCGGCGAACTTCGGGTTCCAAATTGTTGATCATCTTCTTGGCACGCTCGATTTCAAATTCGACTGGCACGTTCTCACGCACCGAACTCTTCACCCAGCCTGCACTTGTCGAAACATAGCTGACTGCGTCGCGGCCAAACATTAGCCCTGACAGCAACAGCGCCGCGCTTCCCCCTACCAATGCTCGCTTGACCATTTTCGATTTCTCCTGTCCCAAGAATTTGAATTGCTAAGTTTGCGTAACGTCCGGCATTGCGGAAACCGTGGCGAACTTAGGTAGAACGCCGCGCGGCCAAAGCCGTTTGGCGAACTCATGGCTGGTTTCGCCGGATAGAGGAATTTCGCCGTACTCGCCTAGTTCTTGGGCATGGACTGCTGAGAATTTTTTCTTTTGCGCGAACCGCAGTTTCGTTTGAAAAAAAGACAAAGAAAGCGCGCCCGCGGCTCACGCTTCCCGCGTTAAGAACTGGTGTTGGCAAAACGTGACAGATCGGCCAACTTGGCAGATATCCCATTTCGCCCTGTCCGATTCTGCGACACACATTGTCTCAAATTCGCTACAGATCGAGAGCTCGCCTTGCGTCAGTTGCCTTGCAACATGCCGAGGATTTCGTTGAAATCAACATGTCAAAAAGAAGCGCGAACCTGATGGCACAAGGGTTGCTCAATACAGACGGCACGATGCGAAGAGTTGTCAAAACACGACATCACATCGGCTAGTCACAACAATGAACCGCTTTGAAGGGAAAGGTCTCTCGCCATGTGCGTTCCGGCTCACCCCGCCAATACACCAACTCCCAAAGCTCACGAACGATTGACGTTCGAACAGGCCGAAAACTTCGGCAGTTGGCTTGACGCGCAGCTCGAAATGTTGGAACGCGAATTCTCTGAATACATCACGGTGCAGTCGATCAAGACAAGCCAGAAGACAGAACTCACCTCACGCGGACGCTCCTAGAGCTCGCATCGCTAGCACGCGGCAAGCGTTCTTGTAAAGCCGCGTTAGCGCCTCGTTGCGAGGGTCGGCCTCGCAACTTTCTTCAG
>JAGQPK010000882.1 GCA_020426755.1 Planctomycetales bacterium | reverse complement strand
ATCTTCCTTCCCAAGTTTGGTGAGCGCCGCGTCCAAATCGAGCAGTTGATCCACATCGCCAATTTCAATCGCGACATCGTCAGCCAGTTCTTGACGTTCAAACTCTCCGCCGTGCTTCGCACTTTGACGACGTCTCGCATGATCGATCAAGATGCGCCGCATCGCTTCTGCAGCCGCAGCAAAGAAATGCGATCGCCCGTCCCATTTGATGTCAACGCTTCCGACGAGTCGCATGTAAGCCTCGTGTACGAGCGCAGTCGCTTGCAAGGTCTGTCCAGATTTCTCGCGATTCAAACGATATCCGGCTAGTTTCCGAAGTTCGGAATAGACAAGCGGAAGCAATTCGGCCGCGGCAGCCGTATTGCCTTCTTCTATCTGCTCGAGGATCTTGGTAACTTCCGTCATTCGACTTCCGAAGTATGGTTTTCCCACCCCAGTCTTTAGCTGTCATCGAAGAGGCCACTCACCCCGCTCGGTCGGGCTCAGTTGCCACAATTCTAATGCGGAATTCCAATCCCATCGGGGCCAATATATCCGCACGAATTATCCACGTCTCGGATATGCCAGATTCTGCTGCCGATCGAATGATCCATTCCAGACAGATTGCACAGGCAAGGTAGCGATACAGGAAGAACGGTCATTACGCGTGATGCGACGACCATCAGCCGATTGCGTTCGGTCACATCGCGCGAAGTGCCGAATGCTCAACAGTTGCGAACAACTTGGCATCGTCCCAGCGTGCACGTGAGGGCGTGTCATGGGCAGCGTGGTGGCTGATTCACTGTGGTTCCATTTGGAGTAACGGTGACCCTCGCAACTGCCTGAGGCAGTCCGACGACGGTTTTGACATCCTCGCGAGTTGCGACGCAATGCCGAGCGACGAATACGGGCCGACTGTTTTTCGGATCGGCGGAATTGACGGCGCGTCGTTGTCTGGTCGGGAATTCGCCTGATTGCTCATTGATGTCACCGGGCTGTGAATCATGCGCGTTTCGGAGGCAAAAATGGCTATAATCAGGGTGAACCACCGTGACGATCGCACGAAGTTGCCAGCCCGGATGAACTGCCGCGAAGCGCTGCGACTTCTGAGTGTCTTTGGTGCGCGGATTAGTTGGCCTGGCGGATTCAGACGCTCACGCTGATTTATCGGTAAGTCCGCCGGAACGGCAAATGCAATCAAGACACGCAGCCATAGCGAAGCCTCACCATCGGAACCACACTGTCGGACATCGCAGCTACTCCATTGCGTCTTTGCTCGTGTTGCTCTTTGTCGCGTCGATGACGCTCGCGGTTGCCAGGTCGATCGCAGGTATGGGTTTCGAATCAATTTACCCAGTAGGGTTTATCGCTTCGTTTACGTCCTTGTGGTTTCTGGCAGCCAGCGCGCGACGGAGAGGATGGCCAACGATGGCGGTGCTATCTCTAGGTCTCCACCTGCATCCGTTTAGCTGCTGGGTCGTCCAGCAAGAGTTCGCCAACTACTCAGCGTCCCTGGTGGCGCTGCGTTACGCTCTAGTTCTTGTTCCGGCCGTATGGGTTACATGCATCGGACATCTGCTTCCAGTCGCCCCGCGGTCTTGTGCCGCGCGTCGTCGGTGTCCAGATCGAATCCACTTGCGTGGCGTTGGTCTCGCGTTCTGCATCATCGCCATCGTGTGGATACTATTTCCGCTTGACTGGCTCTCACCTCATTGGCTGTATGGGTACGTGCCGCGAATCGGCAACGTGGGCGTTTACGAAGAGACCTACGTAATTCCTCGCGATCCGTTCAGTATCTCTGGAGGCACCGCGATTCGCTCCGTTGCGGTGGTCGGCAATTACAAACGAACCTTGCCCATCTCGTCACTGGCCTGCATTAGTGTCGGCCTTCTGTTCGCATCGTGTGTTCTCGAATTGGCTCGATCCGCGAAGCTCATTGCGTCAATCGAAGCAATCGTCGTAAGAATGGTGCAGCGTCGGACGGAATTGCTTCGGCGTAAAACGGCCGAATCCCAGGATTGGATGGCTCGAGAATGTCGACGTCCCCAGATTTATTCAACGAAGGCTGAAATCGCTGGTGGGACAGCCGCATTGGCAGTGTTCGGGGCGCTAACAACGCGAGGACTTATTGTTACCTCTCCGACGCAGGCGTTTGAGGCACTCGCCGGGTTTACTCTTGTCTTGCTTTTTACGATGTTTGTTGGAAGTTGTTTTATAAATAAAGGGCTTTCAGGCTTTCGCATCGTGATTGTTCTACTCGGTGTGTTGGTATTGAGTGCATGGGGGTGCATGGTGGGTCACTAGAGTGTGAAATGTCAGCGCGGCCGACACCGCTTCAGACTCGCTGCCGAGGCAGACCGATCTGCCCACGGATCCGCCGGCAGTTAAGCCTACGTTGGTCGCTTGCGGGCAGATGCGGAGCACCATATGTGCTCGATCGCATCGCCCATCGCGCCCAGAAGGGCGTGTCATGAGCACGTAAGCAGGTCGCCGCAGCTCGCCCCGTTCGGCAGTGCCGCAACCGGCGCAACTGCCCGCGGTGAGGCAGCCATCGGTTCGCACCAAACCGTATCTGCCGTGAAAGGAGATCGCTCCACGGCGAGGTTTCTCGTCTGGCTGAGGCGGGCTCCACCTACGCAGGTCGCATCTCAGAGTTAACGGCCTAAAGTCGTGGTCCCGATCGCTCACCTCGGTG
>JAGQPK010000881.1 GCA_020426755.1 Planctomycetales bacterium | reverse complement strand
CAGTATCGATGCGCTGTTGGCCATGTTGCGCGAGCGGCGTGCCAAGATCTTGGCGACTTACGACCCGCGACCGGCGGATCGAGCGGCCAAGCAGGCTTGGCTCAAGGCGTTGCAAACGACGAAGGTTCCTCGCGCGCAGCAGACGCGATTTGAAGCGGCAATTCGATACGAACAGCTCTATCAGTTGGAACGTCTCTGGTACGCGCAGCAGAACGACACGTCCCCATTCGCGCGACAAATCTTGCAATTGATGGAACGCTTAGGCGAACGCTATGAGATCGACGAACTGATATCGAGCTATGAGTTTACCGGAACCCAGCCGCTCGACGTTCCGCAAGCACTGGACGTGAAAGAAGAGCTGGAACGCATCGATGAATTGATCGAGCAATTGCTCAAGGCGAAAGAAACTGCCCAGATCGCCGTCGTCGACTTAGATGCACTCGCGGAATTCGCTGAACCTGGAGACCTTGAACAGCTCAAGGCACTTCGACAACAGGTGGAGCAGCTCATGCGCGAACAGGCGGAGCAACAAGGTTTGAACCTCGACGCCGACGGACTGCGTTTGACTCCCCAATCGTACCGGATCTTTCAGGCAAAGCTGTTGGAACGTATCTTCTCCAAGTTGCAGCCCTCCCGGACTGGTCGACATGATAATTCGGTCGAAGGTGATGGGGCCGTTGAATTGACGGCGACGAAGCCATACGAATTTGGTGATTCGATCACCCAGATGGACATTCCCCAGACCTTGATCAACGCGATGCTCCGCCAAGGCCAGTCATTGCCGATTCGGCTGCGACCGGAAGACATCGAGGTCCATCGCACCCGCAACTCGCCGAAGTGTGCGACGGTTGTCATCATGGATATGAGCGGCTCGATGCGGTATGACGCTCAATATGTGAACGTGAAGCGGATGGCGTTGGCTTTGGAGGGGTTGATTCATCGGGAATACCCGGGAGATTTTCTGCGGTTTTTGGAGATGTACACCTTTGCCAAGCCAGTGGCTGCAGGCGACATCATCGACTTGATGCCGAAGCCTGTTACCCTCTTCGACCCAGTCGTTCAATTGCGTGCAGACATGGGCAGTGGGGATGTCACTGAATCCATGGTGCATCCGCACTTCACTAACATTCAGCATGCTTTGCAGTTGGCTCGACGTCAGTTGGCGACGCAGGATACACCAAATCGCCAGGTTGTGCTCATCACGGATGGGTTACCTACGGCTCATTTTGAGGCCGAATGGTTGTACCTGCTCTACCCGCCGCATCCGCGAACAGAAGAAGTGACGATGCGCGAAGGCCAGTTGTGTGCGCGTGAGGGGATTACGATCAATCTGTTTTTGATTCCTAGTTGGTCGCAGTCCGAAGAAGATATCCGCTTTGCTCATCGCTTGGCCGAAGCAACACAGGGTCGCGTATTCTTTACGGCGGGGCGTGATCTCGATCGCTTTGTGCTCTGGGATTATGTCGAACGCAAACGTGAGATCCTTGGCTGAGTTTCATGCACGTTTGACTTAATCACATCGTGCAACTCGCTTGTGTGTTGCACGAAGATGAGGCATCTTTGTGCGCGGAATGTGTTGCCTAAGAAAATCTTTGACGTTACGATGAAAGCATGCGTGTCAATACGCGCAACCGCTTTGCGGTGATCTCAATTCCATTGTGGCTGCACAGGATCTGTTGCTCGCCTATGAGAACATCGACGATCGATGAGCGATTCTCTGATTTCTTGGAGGATCCGACGGCTGACCGACTAGTGGCAATCAGGGAGATGGTCACTCGGCGCGTTGACTATCAACCTCACGTAGGTCGATCGGTGGATTCGTCCGACTCGGGAGCTTGGACCAGCCTTTCATCCGCCTTTGACCGCGAAGATTTCTCCACCGTTCTCGAACTTGCCGCTTCGTTGTCGAAGCCGTTTTGCCTCTGTCCGCGTTATCACATGATGATTGGCGTTGCGGCGCTGGAGTTGGGCGATTTGCCGCGTGCCAAGCATGCTCGTCGTGCCTACCAAGCCTGTCTGGATGGACTGTTCGAGACGGGGGAGGGCACGTTTGCCGCACCGTACCTGATCAGCTACCCTTCCGATGCTCATGAAATGCTGGCGGAGCTGGGTGTGCAAGCCTGCCGCCAGATGCTGGTGGAAGCCGGCGATGCACGGTTTGACGTGCTAGTCGACGCCGATGGTGAGGAATACTGGTTCGACGCGACGCCAATGTTGGCCGCGGCCAACCGTCGACAATCTGCCGCGGCCGTCGATACCGAACTGCGTCACGTCTAGACGGTTCCTCCACTGGCATCGCGGACCGGCGTTCAGTTGTCTGGATCCTGAAAACGTTGCGGGGAGCCCTAGCATGGCTAAGTTCCGTAGAGGTGCAGTCTGTTTCGCAGCGACGATCGTTGCAGTCGTCGCGGGACTGGCGTTGGCTAACAAGGCCTTGGCCACGACTTTGATCCTCAAGAACGGCATGCTACTGGAGGGGACACTTACGTCTATCGAAAGCGTGGCCGTCAACCCGTTGGTCGTTCGGCCGACGGAAGCGAGCCAAGTCAAGCTGATCGTGTTGCTTGACGACGAATTGCGACGGATCATGGTGTCGCGCTATCAAGTCGAACCCGATTCGCTCCAAGAGAGCGATCCCTCGAGTGCCGACCGGATATTGATCAAGCAAAACGTGGCACGCG
>JAGQPK010000880.1 GCA_020426755.1 Planctomycetales bacterium | reverse complement strand
ATCGAATATCGAATGTTGAATATCGAATATCGAATGTTGAATGTTGAATGTTGAATGTTGAATGTTGAATGTGTAGTTCGCCGCAAGGCGCCAGCCGCGGGTCTCGCTGCAGATGGAGAAGCAGCGGCATTACAGAAACGACGCTAGCGAGTCACGGCGATCTTGGTTTAATGCCGCGCCGATCTCTGCCAGTGCCGCGTCAACGGAAGCTGCCACGGCTGGTGCGGGTGTTGAGTTGAGATGGTTGATGATCAGCAACGCATCGAGCGCCGATATGTAGCCGTTGTTGTCGACGTCGGGGTAAGGCGTGCTGGCCGGCGGGGTTCCTGTAATCAACCCGGTCTCGTCGGTGAAGACGTGCGTATTCAATTCGTTGATGAGGAGTAGGACGTCGATGGGGGCGACGATGCCATCGCCATTGACGTCCAATGGCAGCGTCGCATTGTGCAACGCTGGTTGAGGCAAATACGTTGCCCCGGCGATCGTGAGAACATAGTTGGCGGATCGGGCAGTAATGCCGACCGGGCTGACAGCGATGTCATATGGTTGGTTGTCGCTGAAGCCGAACAGCGCGCCGCTCTCCGTGGCAGCCAATCCCTTAATACTAATGCCGCTTAAGCCTCCCAATCGAGTCATGCTACCAGCGGTTGCTTCGTACAGATCTCCGGCGCTGTTGGTCAACAACATGCGCGTGCCCACGAACTCGATATCGCCAATCGTATTTGCGGTTCCCGCCGCGTACTGCGTCGACGATTGCGTGGCTACGTTGAGACGGTAGATGTTTTGCGCGCCGGCGTAGAGTTCACCGGTTGGTGACGCAGCGAGTGCGCTCGGACTACTTAAACCGTGCGAATAGAGCGCGGTGATCGTTTTGGCGGTGAGGTCGATCGCGAACAGGCGGGTGTTGTCGATGCCGTATAGCTTGTTGTGCAGCGGATCGTAGGCAATGTCATTGAGGACCGTGCCACCGGCGATCAACGTCTCCGGTAGATTCGTTGTGCGGTCGATCTTCATGATGTTACCGTTGGTGGTGTTCACCAAGATCGAACGGGGGCGCAAGTCGGCCGACAGAATTTCGGCGCTAACATTGAACGTGAAGGGATTCTCATCACTGTCGTTGTTGACGATCGTCACGACTCCGCCGTAGTTGCCCGCTGTGTTCGACGAGACGGTGACCGTGAACGATGTGGATTGGCCCGGTGACAGGCTGTTCAGTGCTGGGCCAGTGAGTGTGAAACCGGCGGAAACGGAGAGGCCCGAAAGCAGCAGCGGATTGGTGCCAATGTTCTTGATCCAGAAGGTGCCACTGGGAGGTGCTTCGGACGTAAGCGTCCTTCCCAAGTCGACGGACGAAACGTTGTCCTCGAGAATCGTGCCTGATGCGTCGAAGGCGCGAACTTCGATCTCCGGAGCCTTTTCGACGACGACGGCGACTCGATTGCCGAAGTCCAAGTCTTGTGCACCGAACTCATCGCCCAGCACCACACTGTAGCCGGTTGCGGTCGTCGTTGGATTGAAAGCATTCTGCAACTCCGCCGCGGTCAACGCCTTGTTGTAGATGCGAATCGTGTGAATTGTGCCCCGCAAGCCGGCGGCCGTCGTCGCGGCGAACGGATTGCCGAAACGCAAGAGCGTGGCGTCGATATCGGGGCGAGTACCCGCCAACGCCTTGGTCGTGAGCGTGGTGTCAAAAAAGTTTCCAACGTTCGTGCCATCCCAAGTGATGGCCACTTGATGCCGCCCGCCATCGAACAGACCTTGCGTAGCTGATTGGCACGTGCCGGCCGCATTGCAGAACGTGCTGCTCATCGTTTTCGCAGGACCATCGGCGGTAACGTCGAAATCACGGCTGTCAGCATTCGCATTCAAACGCTGCGAAACCAGATACTGCGTACTACCGATCGTGCCATTGTAAGTCGCGTCGATGGCTATCGTGAACGGTTCCCTGCCCAGTGTTGAGTCGAGTTCCAAAAATGAGTTCGTGTTGACAATTACCGCATTGCCGCCGCCGAAGTTGAGCCCCGACGCACGCATGTCGGCAAGACCGTAATCGTGGAAAAGATCGTTCTGGGCAGTTGGCGTGATGAAGTCGTAATCGCCAATCAAGTTGCGGTGCGTTGATTGCGGTGCTGTTTGCTCCCAACCTGAGGCCGGCATGATCTCATCCACCGTGTAGGTGCCAGGATCAATACCAAAGAAGAAGTACTGTCCCCGTGCATCCGTTGTACGTACGGGTTCCGTCGTGTCGTGCTGTCCATCTAGGTCAAGATCGAGATAGACTTGCCAATCTGCCAAGTAGGCTTCCGCTGCTTGCTTGATGCCGTCGGCGTTCACATCGTTCCACTTGTGGCCGGCAATCGTTCCAATGGGCACGGTGTCCCCGGATTCACCAAAGTAGGCAGCGCCTCGCATGATGCCGAAGGTCGCGTTCGTTACATCGACCTCCGTTGCCGTCACGTTTGCGCCGACAATGTGAAAGTGAATCACCGAGTTGTCGGTCGTGGCGTAGAGCTCCCCGTCCACGTCGGTCAGTCCATAAACATTGTTTAAGCCGAGACTCGTCAAGTTAATGTCGAGAATTCGACGTGGTCGGTCCGGCGCGACGTCAAAGCGATACCACATGATGTGATTGTTGTTCGTAGCGACGACCAAGTCGGAACCGACAAAGGTCAGGTCGCCGTTGGCACCCGTC
>JAGQPK010000087.1 GCA_020426755.1 Planctomycetales bacterium | reverse complement strand
ACCTGCCTTGCGAACTCAAGCAGCGTAAATGTCAGCACACACGCCGGAGATTAAAACGCGTCGTTCGCATTTGGCAACCTACGAATACTGAGATTTGACATAAGTTGTCAGATATTAGTCATCTGCCATTTTGTGATTCCGCGGTCCTCGTGGACGCGTTCAGGATGCAGTAATCAGCCGACTTTCGATTTCGTTGGCTCGTTCCGAATCGCCGATTGCGATGCTAACATCCGTCTTTCCTCTGCTCTTTGCTCAAAGCTGCTGCAGCGTTCGTTTGGCTGGCGAATCGGCCCGAGTCTAGCCGACCATCGGGTTCAGCCAAGCCATCGCGACCGTCGTGGCCAAACCGACAAAGCCCATGACCGCCAGTAAGACGCTCATCGTCTTTAGATTCTCTTCAGGCGTGAAGCCGGACATTTGGCAGACGACCCAGAAGCCGGAATCATTCATCCAGTCACCGACCATGGAACCGCAGCCGATTGCTTGAACGATGTAGACATAGTGAAAACCAAGTTCTTCGGCGGGCGGCAACATCGATGCCAACATCTGCGTCGTGACGACGATAGAAACGGTCCCTGAGCCTTGGGCAACTTTGAGCAACGATGCCACGCCAAATGCCAGAAAGAGCCAACCGTAGCCGCTAAGCTGCTTCTCTTGCGCAATATCTCGGATTGCTTCTCCAACTCCTGCCGCCTGCAACATTCCGCCGAACGCCCCGCCCGCGGCCGTAATCAGGATGATGAGTCCGGCGGAGGCGAGCGCGGGTTGAGTCTCAACGGCCAATTGACGCAGGCCTTGTCCTTTGCTGCGCGCTAGCATCCACAGCGACACGATTGTTGAAAGGAGCAACGCCAAGTTGGCATTCCCCAGTAACTGTGCGTAGGGAGCAATCCGCTGCATTTGTTCGCTCTGCTTGGCCAGAGCAGAAATCACTGTGTTGGTCGTAATCAAAACGACGGGCAACACAATGGGCGCCAACGAAACTGCCAGAGAAGGCAATTCCGACGTGGGGCGCTTTGACAGGTTTTCAAGCTCCGCCAGAGAAACGTCGGGCGTCTCACGCATCGGAATGTCTAAAAAACGACTCGCCAAACTGCCCACAATCAACAACGGGATGACAGAGCAGATCAGCGCCACGACCAAACCGTTGATCATCACGATGCCGATGTCGACATTCAAGAATGCACCGGCTGTGAGTGGACCTGGCGTCGGTGGCACTAATGAGTGCGTGGCAACGCCACCAGCGATGATCGCCAAAATATAGACAACGTAGCTCTTGCCCGTCCGAATGCGCGTGGCTCGAGCTAACGGCACTAACAGATAAAAGACGGTGTCGAAAAACACCGGAACAGACAACACATATCCAGACAACAACAGCGCCCAGCTCGCGCGCCGTTCACCTAGCAAGCCGAGAAACGCGCGCACGATGCGGTCGGCTGCTCCCGAATCCATCAAGCACTTGCCGATGATCGCCGCCAATGCGATTACGATACCGATCTTGCCGGCTGAGGTACCAAACGTCTCAGCGACTTTTGAAATCCGTTCTTCAATCGGAATGTTGCTGGCCAATAGGCCTACGACCATCGCTGATGTGATCAAAGCCAGAAACGCATGAATGCGCAGCACGAGAATCGAAAACAATACGGTCGCGATTCCGATTGCCAGAATCCAAAGCGGAGACAAGGGCCAGGTCAATTGAGTTTCTCCCTTCGTGCAGATTTCAATCCGTCGATGGCGACCCGGTTGTCGCCTTCTCGCAGGAGTGACAGCTTGCTGAGCAGTCTAACGGCTCGTCGCCCAAAATGCCACCATGACCGCTACTGACAAGTTTGACTAGTCGCTACAGCTTGCCAGGGGCAATCCTGTCCCCTCAAAAAAGTGAAAACTCCCATACCTGCTGAGCGCGTTTCGGAGACTTTGCGCATCTTGCTGGCTGCAGCGACAGCAGGACCGTCATGCCTGCGACATCTTCTCGCTAGCGACAACGGAAAGACGACGTAATCGTCACTGCTTGTTGCGAGCTACCGCAGGGAGTGTGACAAGACAGCGTCAGTGACAGCATCTTGTCGCAGCTCAGCTGTGATATTCGCTTTAACCCTGTCAGAAACGCGATACCTTTGAGTCTGCAATCGTCGATTGTTTCAAATCGAGAAGATCTCGTACCGCTATCGGGCAACAGCAACACGTAGGAGACGTCCTCCATGCTTTGGAGAAGAAGTCCACGCCCTCGCAAGTCACGAAATGATGCTCGCAAATTAAAGCCATTAGATGGCAAGATAGAGCGGCTTGAAGATAGACAGCTGCTAGCGAGTGACCTGGCGAGAGACGGGTTGGTCGCTCAAGTGCCCCGCTTGGACGTGGGACAGCTCAACTCTTTCGATGCGATCGTTCCGACCGATGTCGGGCACGGACTCTGGGCACGACGCAGCGGCGCACAAACTGTCGATCGCGCCGTCACCGTGGGCAGTCAGACCATCGTGTTTGTCGATGCGGCAGTGGATGACTACCAGTCATTGTTGGCTGGACAAGTCGATACGCAAGATGAAACTACACGCGTCTTCATATTGGATAGCAATCGAGACGGCCTACGACAAATGACGAGCGCCCTGCGTCGCTTTGATTCGGTCGATGCGGTGCACATTGTCTCGCATGGCCAATCAGGCGCCTTGCAGCTCGGCAATAGTACATTGGATAGCGACGACTTCTTGCAGTCGTACGGTAGCCAGCGCGTGTGGCGTGATCGATTGACGGACGGCGCTGATATCTTCTTGTACGGCTGTGATGTGGCGAGTGGTCCGGCCGGCCAAGAATTCGTCCAACGTTTTGGCCGGTTTGCGGACGCCGATGTGGCCGCTTCGACGAATGCGACCGGCACCGTGTCACTGGGCGGCGACTGGACCTTGGAACACCGTCAGGGCGTGATCGAGCAAACGCCGCTGTTTACGGCGCGTACGCCAAAGTACACCGGGCTGCTCGTTACTCAAAGTGGCACGACGGCGACCGTACAGAATGCAGATCTGAACTCGACCCAGACCATCACGCTCGGCGCGACCATTGAAACGCTCGACGTCTCCGCAATCGCGGATCGGTTGCTGGTCACCGTGCGGGCCGACAACTCGCGGCGCAATCAGATCCTCGTGCAGAAGATGGACTCGCTCGGCAACGGCACCGGCGCGATCGCCACGTTCATCACGCCTAGCACGAGTAAGACATTGAGCAATCTTGTTGTCGGCGCGAGCAATCAAAAAGTCCGACTCGTGTTGGATGGCGAGCTGGAAAAGTTGGATCTCGCGAAAGTCACCGGCGCTCAGGTCGCCTTGGGACGCAAGTCGATCGCCAACGATCCGTACATTCGCTTGACGCAGAACAACGGCGTCTCGGTCGCCTTCGGTACCAAGGGCGGACTCAAGACCCTCGTAGTCGGCAAGGCGAATGATGCCACGCAAACTCATTTGTCGATGGGGCGAGACGTCCAAATCGAAACGTTGAAGAAGGGCACAAGCTACAACGGCAAGCTGAAGCTCGACTACCCTGACGGCGACAGTGGTGACGATCTGACTCGTACCGTCGATTTGAGAAATACGCTGATTGTGCGCGGTTTTGGCTCACTTGACGGCTTCGTCGCGGGGGATGTGCGCGAAGTCATTACCGGTGATGGACGCCAAGAAGTCGTCGTTGGATCGATCACGCCTGTCACGGTCCGAGGTGGTGATGGCAACGATGTGCTGGTCGGTGGTGGCAATGCTCAAGAGCTCGAAGGGCAGGGCGGCGATGATATTCTGATCGGCGATCTGGGGCCCGATACGCTGCGTGGCGGCGCTGGTAACGATAGGCTGATTGGCGGCTCAGGCATCGATACGCTAGATGGTGGCGCGGACGACGACACCTATGTGTTTGAGAACGCACAATGGGGAACCGGCGACACGATCATCGACGCCTCGGGATCTGATTCGCTGGACTTTTCTACGGTCGATGCACGCCTGACGGTGACGCTCGGCAACACGTTGTCCGTGACAGCGGACAAGGAAGTCGTGCCGTCGCTCAACGATCAAATCAGTTTGGGTAGCAAAGAGGATGCGGTCACGCTGCCACTGGCCAACACACCGCATGTGACGATTGCCGCCAATCAAGTGCAAGGCGTTGCCAATACTGCGCTCACCTTCAATATGGGCGCCAACGTCTTGCGTGACTCGATCACCGTCAATTCACCTTCGAGTGCTCAAGTTGAAGCTCGAATCAACGAGCTTGCTGCTGCGACGCCGCTAAACGGAATTCGCGTCAAGCGTGTCGCCTCGGATGTGCGGCTACAAGTCGACCAGCAGGTCATTGCGGTGCAGAGCGGCAATAGTTGGAATCGTGTGGAACTGTATCAGGGTATGTCGGAACTGCGACTGTCGCCTCTGCTCCCCACGCCGTCGCACGAAGTCGTCAACGGTACGGAACGCTGGACGTTTCCCGTGACGACACTCACGCTTGCTGTCGGTGACTTTAAGAAGAATGCCACCGTTGCCGACTACGATGCTGGCAGCTTTGATGTGACCTTTTTCAATGAAGCGCCTTGGACCGGCGGCTACAATGGCACCTACAGCGAACTCATGAATGAGTGGCGTTCCTACATGGATACGCGTGCCGAAGAACTCATTCAGACTGCCGTCGCGCGGCGCGATTTGCTGAAGGACAACAACGCAGTCGACCAGATTGCAACCGAGCTCTGGACGGAAGCGATTGAACAGGAAATCACCACGACTTTCCTGCAAAGCACGAACAAGACCGCGCACGTCGGCGTGATCCAGACGGACAATGGTGCGCGACTATCTGTCCACTTGAACGGTCACAACGGCGACATCGCCGTTGCGCCTGCAGGCGTGACAATTCCTGCCACACTCGCCAACAATCTGTCGACCGTCCCCAGCGTTTCGACCACGTCGGTGATGGAACGCTTTGTTGCTCCCAGCAGTAATCAGGCGGAAGTCGATTATGTGGTGCAAACACTGACACGTGATTTTCAGATCGACTTTGGCGGTACCGAGGCGCACTCGACACTTAACCTGTCAGCGCTCAACCAAGAAATCGAATTGCATTTCACCGGTGCCGGACAGGTTGAAGTCCGTGCGATCTCCGGTGGCAATACAACGGCGACGCTCAAGGCCGCAGGTATCGGCAAAATCGAGCTCGGCAGCGGCAAGTACACCTTCTTCGTCAGTGAGAGCGGCAGTTCGCAGGCCATCAACGTCATCAACGGACAAAATGCAACCGGTGAACGCCACCTGGTCATCGACGGCGGTTTCACGGACACGCAGGTCATCCTCAACAACAGCAACCAGCCATTCGTGATTGGCGAAGAGACCTACGCGGGCAACTCCTTGCGTTTCGTCGGGCGGCCCTTGGTCGAGCCGAATCTTAGCGGTATGGCGATCGCATCCGTGCGGGCCGGTGCGAGTTTCCAAGGTGATCTCTACGTCAAGGGCGTCGCTCACGTGTTTGCGGGAACGGGCGACGATCTCGTCGAACTGCCCAGTGCTGCGACGCTCGATCTATCGGACGGTGACGATACCCTAATTGGTAGCGATGAGGACGATGTCATTCGAGGTGGCAACGGCGCGGATCTGCTGCATGGCAACGACGGTGCAGACACGTTGTTGGGCGGCAAAGGTACCGACGAATTCTGGGGCGGCCCAGGCAACGATGCGTTAACCGGCGGCGCCGATAGCGACATCTATCACTACGACGCGACGGGCTGGGGCATCGACACGATTGTCGAAAAAGCGGGTGAGGGCAATCAGGATCTAATCGACTTCAGTGAACTCAGCGTGCCTATGGTGCATGTGATCAGTGGCAATAACTATCACGGCTTCACTGGCAGCGACCTGATTGCTGATTCGAATGCGCGCCTCAACGGACAGGAGGCCTCCACGGGTGCGATTCAGCTTTACGACGTCAATGGAGACACCTGGTCGGCCTTCGATCCCGCGAATCCAGCGCACGTCGACGCGAATGCGGATCGAGTTTCGGTGACCGCTCAGCAATTTCAGAATGTCGAGGAGTTGTCACTGTCACAAGGCGCCAACACGTTCTACTTCGGGAACGAATGGGGGCCGAGCGATTTGTTGGGAGCCGCAGCCGGCACTTTTGGCGGACCCGCCGGTGCTTGGTTAGCTTCCAGCGCGCAAAGTCTGCTCTCCGGCGAACAAGCCGCTAAGGATCGTACGCTCGAGATTGACACCAGCCAAACCTCTTCCCTGATACTCGACTTCCGTCAGGTTACGGAGGAACTGAACTTCTCCTTCGAGCCGACTGAAGACGGCTCAACGACGTTGGTCGTGACGAAGACGCAGCGTTTGGAATTGCCTCTTGTCGGTTCGCTGTCTGACGAAGTGATCCAATACAACGCGATCCGCTTTTCGCACGTCGACGAAAACACGACGCTCTTTGGTGGCCGCGAAGCCAATACGTTTGTGCTCAAGGGAGACGCCACTTTTGACGGAACCGTGATTGGTGGTGAAGGTTTCCGGTCTTGGGTGGGCGAGCTGCTGACGGCGAATGCGCCCAGTTTTGGCTCGATTGCCGATGCCGCCGCCAATGGTCCCGAAGTTCTCGGCTTTCTCGCCAATCTACTTAGCAACGCACAAGCCTTGCTTGGTGGCGATCTCCCGGATGTGTTCGTCACGAATGTCGTTGACCAAACGCAAGCTGCTGTGTTCCCGCTCAAGACCGACTCGGTTTGGGATGCGGCCCAGGCCAGCTTGAACGAGTTGTTTCACGAGAGCGTGCTCGAAGCGTCCGGTGGTGACTCGATTGCCGTGCAGCGTCTGCAAGCGGGACCGCAATCAATCGATCTGGCCACTCAGCATCTGGCGGTCAACGGCAGTGTCGCTTCGCTCAAACTTACGTACGACGCCGTTACCACGGACTTGATCACACTCGGTGGTGACGCGGCTACGAATCGAGCGGCAATCAACGCCGCGCTGACGTCAGCGGCCATACCTTTTAACGTTGCAACAGGCGACGGCACGTCGGCTGATCCTTGGGACTTCAGTTTCACGGGTGGCAACGCTGCGGAACTAATCGACGTACAGGCGTTTAGTGACGCGGCAGGCAACACTTCACTGGTGCGATTCGGTGCTCTATTCGGTGACGCAAGTGCGTCACCCGAGATTCAAACGCTCGTTCTGCTGGACCCATCCGCACAGACGATTGAGCTGACACTCGGTAACGAGACCGTCACATGGACTCGCTCCAACGCTGGCTTCCTGTTGACGGACTTCGGCACGGCCAATGACAACGGCGGCAGTCCGCGAATTCCCCTCGCTTCGGTGAGTGGTTCCGGCACAGCGGAAGATCCGTGGACGTTCGTCTTTGAATCGACCGCCGGCGACGTGCCTTCGATGACCGTTGTCGTGAAGGATCAAGCCAGCAGCGTACTGAATGGTGTCGCAGAACTTCACGTTTCGCAAAACGGGCAAGTTGGCCTGGGTGAGTTGCAGGCGGTGACCGGACAAGGTCGCCCATTCCGTTTGCAATTCAACGGCGCCGTGACTGGCGTGCTCGAAGCGGATGCCACGGCCGAGGCAGTCGCAGCAGCCATTCATGAACTGGCGACGCTGCCCGCGGCCGAACAACGCGGCCTTACTGTGGACGGAAATGGCACGGACGTGTCTCCCTGGCTCGTCCGTTTCTCGGAACCCGGCCCCCGCGCAGATTTCGCCGTGGCGGACGGCTACCTGGAAACGACCCAGACGCCCGACAACGGCAACGATCAGACTGCCTCGTTGACGTTGCGCTTGGAAGGCACAAGTGCGGGCGAGTTTACGTTTGTCTACGACGGCACGGATTCGGACGCGCTGGAGTTTCGGCCGACGGCACAAGCGATCACCGATGCACTCACAAATTTGCTTGGTAATCTGGCAACGAGCGTCTCCGTCGAGTCGGTCGGTAATGAGCAAGAGGTAACTCACGGCGGCGACAAGTTCTTCATCACGCTCGCTGGCGTCGCGCCCGGACTTGATCTCGGTCTGCTTTCCATCGGCAGCAGCGGCTTGACAGCGCTGGCGTTGCCGAGCGTGGCAAAACTAGCCGCTGGCGTGGCGTACAATCCAGCGACGCCGGGAACGGCAGAGGACAAGCAACAAATTCGCTCGAAGCTGTCGGCCGGCACGTTTCAACTTGCGTTCGGCAATCGCACGAGCAGTCCGCTGGCCTTCAATGCTTCTGCCAACGACGTTCGGCAAGCCTTGATCAGCATGCTAGGACATGATCTCGTCACCGTTACCGACAACGGTGTTGCCGGCGGCATTCATGCGTGGACAGTGACATTTGATAGTCAGTTGGGGCAGCAACCGGAATTGCAGGCCTTCAGCGCGGCGGATCGCTCGCAGGAGATCACTGGATTCGGCGGCACGGTACGGAACATCAACCGTGTCGTTTACGGCGCCGGCGTTAACAAGATCATCGGCAGCAACACGACATTGGAGTCTGCCACCGACAGTTTTAGCGAGTTGATGTCGGGTGCGGCCAGCTTCTCCGACTTTTTGACCTCGGCATTTGGCACCGGCGAATGGGCCGGCAGCGATACGTTTACAATTGGTGGCAACCTGTTGCAGGTAGCGAAGGATTGGCTGATTGCCCAAAACTCGACGTTATCGAGTATCTCCGCCAAGGTGAACGAAAGCTTGCCGTTCCTGGGCAGCCTGGTTAATTCGTCACTTGGGCCTTGGTATAGCGGCACGGTCGCCCCAGGCACGCATCTGCTGGATGGTTTGAGCGGTAGCGACACGTACAAGTTCACGGGCATCTGGGGCAACGCGGCCATTGTTGAACGCCCGGATGCGGAAGTAGCGGGCGAGTCGGCGACAGATTGCTTTGACACGCTCGATCTGTCGGGCGTGGATGCAGAGACCACGATTGACGTCTATCGGATGGCACTGGCCGACGTGCCCGGCATCGAAGACATACTGTCGCGATTTGATTCGCTGGCTGACGACTTCCCGTCACTCGATGTCGTCGCCAACGTTATGGTCGTGCAAGATCGTGCGCTGGCTGATCAGCTGAGTGGGTTTTCGCTGGGAGCCGTTAATCCGGCCGACTTGTTTGGCGGCGCCGAGGGCAACCTGATTCTCGCGCTCGACATGGAAAACCTCGTCGTCGGATCAGGGCGGACTACGATTCGTCTGCACGGTGAGGCGAGCATTCGCGGCACCGTCGCTGCCGGCGACGATGCGACGATCGTGCTCGACTACTCCGACTACACGGGGCAACTCGACATCGACGGCGAAGGCGGCCTGCAGTGGGAAATCATTCCGCCGATCACGCTCATTCCGTCGTTTGAGATCGGTCCCATCTCGGTGGATGCCGTCGAGTTCCCTGGCCTGGCTTACCGTTTCGCACGCGCCAGCGGTATCGAAGGCGAGCGGCTGATGGGGATTTCGCAGTTTGCCGACATGCTGGAGAAACTCGGCTTCGATGCGTCGATCTACACCGGCTTCCGTTCGCAGGACAACGCGATCACCTCGATCGCGCAGGTCGTTTTGCCGAATCAAACCGTCTCGTTAGATCTCGCTGCGAACGAAGTCGAGGTCGATGGCACTGCCTGGCATGCCTCGCCGACCGGGTCCGTCACCTCGGTCTCGCTGCAAGGCGGCATGCAGCAAACCTTGGAAATGAGTGCGAACGCCGGTGTGTGGCGGCTCGACTATGCCGGCAACCTGTCAGTGCCGCTGGCCTTCAATGCAACGGCAAATCAGATCGCCGACGCCTTGAATGCGATGGACCCCAGCGTCCAGTTCAGTGTGAGCGGCAGTGGGACGAATGGCGACCCGTGGTTAGTCAAGCGTATCGCCAATGAACTGCAGGTTGCTGATGCCGGCACAAGCTCCGCGTCGCTGGTCGCTCAAGACGATCTGCGTACACACTATGAATTGACCTTCTCGTCGACCGATACGATTACGCTGGCCATCGGCAACGACACACGCAGCGTCGACGTCGGTGATGACGCCTTGTTGGCTACGGCCGTTCAGGAATTGACGGGATTGGTGCCGACGATCAATCCAATCGCCGGTGGCTGGGACATCGTGCTGGGGCTGCCGGAATTGACCAGCAACGCTCCGGCGAATCTACATGCGAACGCAAGCACCGGCATCTTCGCGTCGTATACGATCGATCAAGTGGATCAAGGCTTGTTGTTCGCTGGCGATGCAGGAAGCGTGCTGAATGTCCTGGCCGCCTCGACGACACCCGGTGACATCCAAACGTGGCTCGACAACCATCCGGCCAACTTGGGCTGGGATACAACCGTGGCAGCCGGGGCCGGCAATTGGCAAGTCACTTTGCGCTGGCGACCAACGACGGAATTGACGCCAATGTCGAGTGACGTCGATCTATTGGGTCTGCCCGCCATTGAGCGAGTCGCCGGCAACCCGCGCTTGCTGCCACTCAATGCGGTCAACTCGCGCTACTCACTTGTGGGCGACGTGGCGGATTTGATCGAAGTCTCGTTCCGTGGTAACAATTCGAACGTCGATATGTCGCAAGACATTCAAACTCAATTCGCCACCGTCACCGGCATGCACGTGGTCGTCGAGAGTGGCGATGGCACGGCAGCGGATCCGTATGTGATTGCGTTGAGCGTACCGGAGCTGACTGCCACTAATGTGACACTTGGCTCGACGGTCGACTATTATCGGGGCACGTTCATGTTTGAGTCGCCGTTGCCGGGCGATACCGTCGACTTCTCCTTTAACGGCAACACGACACCGCAAGTTGCCGGTTCTGTGGTTGACATCACTTGGCTGCAGACTGAATTGGCTACGATCGCCGGTTCAGATTACATCGTTGAAGTGACGGGCGACGGTTCTGCCCCGACTCCGTTCGAAGTCACCATTCGCTTCGCTGACTGGTTGGGCGTGACCGGCCGGCTGCTGAACGTTGATTTGCCGGCTGCCTCCACGGACACCGGATTGGCCAACGTGCCGTTGATTGCGCTCGGTCAGGGCGATCAGTTCGTGAATGCGACGAGCGGCAGCGACGCCACGATCCTGGTCGGCGGTAATCTGCAGCGTAGTATGCTGATCGGCAGTGCTGCAGCGCCGCTGGCCGTGCAACTGGACGCTCCTTCGTTGACCAGCAACGGCAGCCCGATCATTTCCGTGCGTCACTTTGGTGGCGTCAGTGTCTACTATTTGGATGCCGAACGATATCTGATCACGCTGCAATCAGAACTGGTTGAACAAACTGACGATGCCTTGTCACCAAGTTCGCTCGGTGGTTGGGTTGCGGCCAATTTCGAAACCGACGCGACGGGCGGTGAGAGCGAAGCCGACCGGCTACTCGCCGGCATGGAGTCCTTCTCCACGTGGTCCGAGAATCTAGATACCCGCCTGGCTGAACAGTTGCTCAATATTTCGCTGCCGTTCGGCAATGTCGATCTGTCCTCGCTCGTGCCGAGCTTCGGTGCTGGCGACGTGCTCAAGGGCCCGGTTGATGATCTATATGCTGCCACGCAGGATTACCTTGGCAGCACGTCAAGTCCCAGTGTCGATGGGTTGCTCGAGTACTTGGGCAACAATCTGCTGGGCGGCGTGACGGTGACGCGGACAGGGGCCGGTCTGCACGAGTTCCAGGTGGAAATCGAAGCCGCCAGCTTTGACACTTCGCTGTCACTCGATCTGGGAAGCTGGGACTTCGACAATTTGGGACTGGGCGATCTGCCGTTTGACCTGGGCCTGGAGATCTCCAGCGACTACGAACTGCCGATCTCGGGGGCCGTCACATTCTCGTTCGTGTTCGGCTTGTCCAGCCAGGGCGACTTCTTCATTCAAGACCCGCTGGTGCGTGCCGAGTTGTCAGTGGGCGAAGATGCGTTCCCGGTCCAGGTCGATGAGAACCCGACGACG
>JAGQPK010000879.1 GCA_020426755.1 Planctomycetales bacterium | reverse complement strand
AGGCCAGTGATCCAGACTCTGACCCGAACGGCGATCCACAGAGCGAGCAGGACGAAGTGGACGGAGACGACTTGAACTCGCCCGAAGCACAGCAGTATCTGGACGAATCGTATGCGGAGTATCGCGATACGGCGCTGGGCCCCACCTGGCTGATGTTGGAATCCGATCGCATTTCGCCGCTGCAGTGGGTAACCACCAATTTCTTGCATGCCGACCTAGGGCATCTGCTGGGCAACATGATCTTCTTATGGACGTTTGGTTTAATTGTCGAAGGCAAGATCGGGTGGGGACGCTTTCTGGCCGTCTACGCAATCATTGGGATCGTTTATGCAGCCATCATCCAGTTCGGCATGTTCCTCTTGATGGATCGGTATCAAGTGGTGCTCGGCGCATCGGCAGTGATTTTCGGCCTGATGGCGATCTGTGTTGTTTGGGCACCTCGCAACGAAGTCAGCGTATTCGTTTGGCTATTTCGGCCTCGAATGATTGAGATTCCCTTGATGGTACTGGGATTCGCCTACTTGGCGATGCAGATCTTAATGGCGTCGGTGCAAAGCTTCTCGCTATCTTCCGAAGTTTTGCATTTGGTTGGAGCGGGCGTTGGGTTTCCGATCGGTTTCTGGATGTTGAAGCGAGAGTGGGTGGATTGCGAAGGCTGGGACTTGCTCTCAGTCTTAGCGGGTAATGAAGGCGGACTTCAGCATGACGCAGCGGCAACGACACGCAAAGCAATTCAAGTTGAACAGCGCCAGACTGACCAGCAACGCGCGATGATCGTGCATTCCTTAATGGCGGCGATCGAGGCGGGTAATTCGACGGTCGCGTTGTCGATGTTCGAGAAACAGCAGCGACACTTCTCCGCTCGACATCCATTTCCTGCCGAACTGTTGCGGCGGCTCATCAGGTTGTTGCAGCAGGAGGAAAAATGGGAGGCGTCGTTGCCCGTCATGCAGAAGCTGGTCGATGACTCGCCGCAACCTGATCCCGGGCTGAGGTTAAAAATGGCCCAAATTCTGCTGCAGGTCTCCCGCAAGCCGTCTCGCTGCCTAAAAGAATTGGCGAAGTTGCCCGCAGAGTTAACTGAAAAGCAGCAACAGCTGCGCGATCGGCTGCGACGTGCGGCGCGGCAGGCCATCGCCGATGACGACGACGAAATTCAACTGGCCGACGAGTGATCCTATCTACAATGTCGCGGGCAGCATTTTTTTGCTACGCTGCACGTTCGGCGTCGTCGCATGCCGCATGCTATGCACGGACAGGCCGCGACGATGCCGCTTGTGTTGCCCCTTGAATTTCTTGGAATTACCATGACTGCCATGCGCTGGATGATATTGCTGGTTGTCGTCGCCGTCATTGTGGGCGGCAGTGCCTTCGCTTTTTCGCCCCGGGGGTTGCCGGTCGATATGGCAACGGCCGAACGGAGCTCAATTCGCGAATTCATCGAAGAGGAAGCCAAGACCCGCCTCCCCGATATCTTCAAGATCACGATGCCCCTGCAGGGCCGCATCCTGCCGATTTCGTTGGAGGAAGGTGATCGGGTCGAGCAGGGCCAAATTGTGGCGCAGATGGATGTGCGCGATCTCGACACCGACGTGCTCGAACAGACAAACTCTGTCAAACAGTACGAACGCAACCTCGAACAAATCAATCTGGCGATCGAGCAAGCCGAACAGACCGTGCGGGCCAGCCAGGCCAAGTACGACTTCGCGGAACGCGTTTTCAGTCGCACGAAGTCGCTGGCTGAGTCGAATACGACAAGTCAGCAACGTCTGGATCAAGATGAGCTGCAATTGACGGAATCACAGTTGGACTTGCGGAAGGAACAGCTCAACAAGAGCATGTATGTGATTATGCGAGGTGTTGTCGACCTAATGAGGGAAACCGAGGCGGCCAAGCAAATCAAAGTCGAACGCGATCGAGCTCGCGCAGAAATTCGCAGTCCGGTGTCCGGCGTCGTCCTAAAGAAAGAGAAGTCGAATGAACAGGTTGTTGCGGCCGGTGACTTGTTGTTGACAGTCGGCGATCCCTCGGCGTTGGAAGTTGAAGCCGATATCCTGACGCAAGACGCGGTCAAGATCGCTCCGGGCGATCCCGTCAGCATCGAAGGCCCCGCGATCGGGCCCGAACCGGTATCGGGTCGTGTCGACAAGATCTATCCACAAGGCTTTACGAAAGTGTCCTCGTTGGGCGTCGAGCAGCAACGAGTCACGGTCATCATCGCTTTTGCGGATGGAGTGCTCGAGCAACTCAGACAGGACGGTCGATCATTGGGCGTCGACTATCGTGTTCGCATTAAAGTCTACACTGATGAAAAGGCGGATGCCGTTGTCATACCACGCGCGGCGCTCTTTCGCAGCGCGTCCGGCAACTGGCAGGCCTTCGTCGTTCGCCAAGGTAGAGCGATACAAACCGACGTCGAAGTTGGGCTACGAAACGACTTCTTCGTGGAGATACTCGCCGGAGTTGCAGATGGCGAAGAAGTGATCGTCGCCCCCGATTCAACACTTCAGTCGGGAACAGAGGTTGAGCCGATGCAACGCGTGACCGCGACGGATGCTGAGCAGACGTGAACTGTTGCGTACGATCGTGCTCCGGTTTCAATCGGTTCGCCACGTCGCCACGCATGATCACGATCGGTTATTTTGATCTAGTTACGAATGTTAATTACCAACGAATCGCCAAGAAGGAAAGAAAAACCATGATCACGG
>JAGQPK010000878.1 GCA_020426755.1 Planctomycetales bacterium | reverse complement strand
CGCTTGGCCGCGCGAGCCTATCGCGGGGCGATGCCGGATGGCGAACCGCAGCAACTGCGCGCGTTCTATCGTCACTTGCGTGATCAGCAACTGTCGCACGACGCGGCAGTGCGTGACACGTTAGTCAGCATCTTGATGTCGCCGTACTTTTGTTATCGCTGGGAGCCCGTGCCGGTGGGACGTCAACTCGTGCCTGTCGCGGATGTCGCACTCGCGAATCGATTGAGCTACTTTCTCTGGTCGAGCATGCCGGATGATACGTTGCTTGAATTGGCTCGCAAGGGCAAGCTCCAGTCTCCCGAAACGCTCAGCGAACAACTGCAACGCATGCGCATCGATCCACGTGTGCGTGGTATGGTGACGGAGTTCGCCGGCAATTGGCTCGACTTCCGACGCTTTCAACAGCACAACGCCGTTGATCGCCAACGATATCCCCAGTTCGACGCGGAACTCCGCGCGGCGATGTTTGCCGAGCCGATTCATTTCATCGAGGATCTCGTGCGCCGTGACGGTTCGATTTTGGAGCTAGTCGACGGCAACCATACCTTCGTCAATGCAGCGCTGGCACGGCATTACAGGGTTCGCGAACCGACGCAGGGGTGGTCACGCATCGAAACGGATGATGCGAACGAGTTGGGCGGCTTGTTGCCGATGGCCGTTTTTCAAACCATGAATTCACCTGGCCTGCGAACAAGCCCCGTGAAGCGTGGTTACTGGGTCGTGCGGCGACTGCTTGGCGAAACGATCCCGCCGCCGCCACCGAATGTCCCCGAGTTGCCGAAGGACGAGGCGGCGACAGGCGATCGCTCTCTGCCCGAGCTGCTGGCGGCGCATCGAGCGCACGCCAGTTGCGCAGCGTGCCATGAACGTTTTGATTCATTCGGACTGGCGTTTGAAGGCTTGGATCCGATCGGGCAACAACGCACGCTCGATGGGGGTGGGAGGGCCATCGTGACGGATGCCGTCTATCCGGACGGAGTCGTTCGGCGGGGCGTTGCCGGCCTGCGTGACTATTTGCGCGACCAGCGGCGCGATGACTTCGTCGACAACGTCGTGCGAAAGTGTTTTGCTTTTGCGCTCGGACGCAACCTGCTCTTGTCCGATGAAGTTTCGGTGCAGACTGCCAAGCAACGTTTGGCAGCCGGTGACTATCGCTTTTCCGTCTTGTTAGAATCAATCGTGTTGAGTCCTCAGTTTCGACAACAACGAACGCTCGACTATGTCCCCGACACACCAGAATTGTCGACGGAGTAATCTGATATGGGCCGCAATCGCAATCTGAGTCGTCGGCTGATGCTGCAAGGCACGGGAGTGGCGATCGCGCTGCCTTGGCTGGAATCATTGGCAGTCTGGGGAGCTCCCGCGCCCGCTGACGCTGCTGAGCCGGCGCCGAGTCGTGACGCAAGCGAGTCAGTGGATGTGCCACGGCGGTTCGCGGTGCTCTTCATGGGCAACGGCATCAATCCGGATCACTGGTGGGCTAAGCAAGGTAATGGCAGCGAAAGTGCGAGCGACGAGTTGCAGCTTGGTCAGAGTCTTCAGCCGCTTGAGCCGATTAAGCACAAAGTCAACGTGATCCACGGACTTTTCAACAAGCAGGCGACCGGTGTTGGCATTCACCCGGGACAGACTGGCAACATCCTGTCAGGCGCCGCCTTGCAACGCGGGGCCGTGCTGCGCGGTGGAATTAGCGTCGATCAAGTGTTGGCGAAAGAGTTGGGTGACGCGACACCGCAAGCCAGTATCGTGCTAGGTTGCGAGCAACCCATTACGGGGTACCACGAAACGAACTTTTCGATGGCGTACAGCTCGCACATCTCGTGGCAGAATACCGCCGCGCCCGTGCCGATGGAGGTTTACCCGTCGCTGGCGTTCGATAGTCTGTTTGACAATCGTGGTAGTCAACGCATGTCGAGCATCCTTGATCGGGCACGTGAACATGCGGAGCACATTCGCCGCCAAGTCAGTCATGCCGACCGTGCCAAACTAGACGAGTACCTGACGAGCGTGCGCGAAGTCGAGACTCGCGTACAACGGATGCGTGACCATCAGCACAAAGCGGAGGCCAAGGCTGCCGATCGCAATCCGCTGACGCTGTCGCGACCTGATGATGGCTTGCCGGAAGATATTCGTGAGCATATGCGGCTGATGTGTGATTTGATCGCCATGGCGTTTCAAACCGATCGGACGCGTGTGGCGACGCTGTTGCTGTGCCGCGATCTTTCCGGGCTTTTCTATCCGTTTCTGGATGTGAGGTTGGCCCATCATCCGGCCTCGCATGATGAGCGAAGCGATGCGTACGAACGCATCTCGCGATATTATTGCGAGCAGTTTGCCTACCTCGCGAAGAAACTTGACGCGATGCCGGAGGCGGACGGCACCGTGCTGGATCACTCGTGCTTACTGTTCCTCTCTAATATGTGGACCGGCAGCCAACATGATTCGACGAAGGTCCCCGTCCTGCAGGCCGGTAGTTTGTGCAACTCGATCGCGACAGGCCGATCGCTCGACTACTTGTCTGCCGGCGATGACAATCGAAAGCTGTGCAGTCTGTATCTAGCGATTCTGGATCGGATGAACGTCAAGCTCGATCAGTTCGGCGATGCGACGACAAGGCTGGCGGGTTTCTAATACGCTGCGACGAGGTCGCATATCTCGGGTATCGTTCGCCGAAACGCGCCAGCCATATGGCACTCAGTTTCGATGTGC
>JAGQPK010000877.1 GCA_020426755.1 Planctomycetales bacterium | reverse complement strand
TCGTGACCAACCGATACCGACGCGATGAAATCTGGTCGTCCGGACTCGTCAGGTATTCGGCAACCGATTGCTCTCCCGCTATGATGCGATTGAGCTCGGTGCGGTTGACATCTTGGTCCGACTGCTCCTGATCGATCGCTTTGCCAATCGATGCGGCAATCGTCTCGGCCATGGCTTGGGGTGCGTTCAAATCAAAGATCTGTCCACCCGTTGCCGCAGTGATCTCTTCACACTGCCGACGATGGAGTTCCTGCTCGGCAACGTCACCTGAACCTTTGATGACGACCGCGTGAACGGTAACTCCCAGATCCTTCGCCAACTTAACGATTGCTGACACGTCGGCGCTGTTGTTTTTCGCGGAACCATAGGGATGGGCGGAATTGTCGCCAATCCAGATGATCGTGCGCTGTGCCAGCTCATCCCAACGAGTCTGTTCGAGTGTTTGCAGCAGCCCCTGATACCCACATTCTGGCGAATCCTGCGAATCGGTTTTCGGCAGTTCGAGCAGCTGGAGTTGTTGCAAGAACGTCGCCCGATCCTGCAACTGCCCATTCCAGTACGTCTTGGCAACGCCATCATCAAATCGCAGACCATCGACATCGTCTCGGTAGAGCGTCAGGGAGAACCTTAAGCCAGACGTAGCGGCAATGTCGCTCGACATCATGAGAAACGAGATGATGCCGCGGAAAAAGGGCCCCGTAGATAGCGTATTGTCGACACAGTAGGCAACGTTCAAATCCTGCAAGCGGTTTACGACCTCTTGCGCTTCTGCGTGCGTTAACCCCGCCGGTGCTTCATCGCTACCGATTGCGGCCAGGATCGCCAATTTGGCAACCTCGACAACGCGGCGATCCTGAGCGACAACGGTCTCGTGCTGTACGACTGGCCAAGGCTGAAATTCGCCGTTGAGATCTGGATACGCACGTCCAACCGGCGCAACGTCAGTATGCCCTGTCGTCGCCACCTCGATTGCCGCTTGCTTTGATGAATAGAGCAACACCTCCGATGTGGGTCGCCACCCCATACGTGTCGGCCAAATCACCACGGAATTGGCGGGGAGGTAGCCGATCAAGTCGGCGCGACGCGGCGAGCCACTGACGAGCAGCCACCGTGGACTCTCCAAGGACGGGATCGCCTCCAACACGAATAGTTCGCGCAGCAAGTCAAGATTTGGGCCAACCGCGTTGCCCCCGGCAATCTTGTCGATGCACCTTAAACCAGGCTGGGCGACAAGCGCCTTGATGCGCAGGCCGTCCTCACCGACGAGACACTCCATGCCTGGGAGAACGTCAAGCGGGCCGTCCGACTCGCCAGATCCGCCCGACGTTGGCTGCCAATCGAACGTCGATTCAGCGCGCCCACCTTGGCCCAGCCACGGCGAATTCGCTTTGATCAGCACATTGTAGGTGAAGCCACAAATCGTAATCGCGACGAGCAGTACGAAAAAGCGAACGATACGCATTGCTAGAACTCCGCAGCCTTGTGTGTTGGAGCAGGACGCTTCGGCCCAGTGGCCGAAACTCACAAGCACAACAGCTCGGTAGATGTCTCGTGACGGATATTGAGCGAGAATTCGCTGAAAGATCGTTTCTTTAGGAACGTGGGCGAGACACACCACCAAGACTCGACACGGTTGTCACGCATTTCGGGCCAAGTCGTTGAGCTGTCGTTGCACTCAAACCACTTGAAACCGACAGGAATGCGCGATGATCAAGCGAACTCACAAGCAAATCAGTCTCGACTCGGCGCCCCACGGATCTTCCTCGTGCAGGATTCAACCACTCGAAAAAGTCAGATTCAACGACGGTGTCAGTGAGTCCAAGCCGGCAATTGAAATTGCTGAGCGCACCGGACCGTTACGTCAATTGGTCGGCCGCCGAGTTCTGTTGGTTGCCGACATTGAGAATCTCGTGTACAGCGCCAAGAATCTCCAGGGAAAACGCATCAACCATGCTGCGCTGTTGAATAAGTTGCTCGCCGCATCCAGCAAATTCGCAGCTCACGCCGTTTTTTGCACCTATTCTGACGGATTGGCAAAATACCTGACTCATGCTGGATATCAAATCCATCGCCGGCACCTCCCACCGCAGTACTTGCAAGACGAGACGACTTTGAACAGTGACAACCGCGTGAGCTTCACGGTCGGATGGATGACGGCGCGGCTGGCCCCAGAGGTTGTGGTCGTGGGAACCGGAGACGGAGACCTGGGTTGCAGTATCGCGGAGGATCTAAAACACTTCTTTCATTCGCAGCCGCCCGTCGTGCTCACGCTCAGTCTGGCGGGCAGCACATCGCAGCGACTTTGTGCCGATCGAAATAGAAACATCGACGGCAACATCGAAGTTGGCAATGACTGCCTTCGCTAGCGACCCTTGACAAGTTGCTTGAATCGCCACGCGCCAGCGTCGGTTCGATAGTTCGCCGTAACGCGCCAGCGTCGGTTCGATTTTGGCACCGAGCCCGACAGAACCGCAAACCGCGGCTGACGCCTCTCGACGAAATGCAGAATCACGCGAACGGTGCGATAACACTCCGATGACATTGTGGAGTGCGGCCGAATAACTGCCGCTTTCACGCGAAGCCAATCCGCAGGAACTGCCGCGGATTAGCTGGACAACGTCACCCCACCCGATCCTATCCATGCAGGAACGGCGAGCGCCCGCCTAGTGCTTTGTCAAAGCTAGAAAAGGGGATCCGACCTAGTTCGCCGAAA
>JAGQPK010000876.1 GCA_020426755.1 Planctomycetales bacterium | reverse complement strand
TTCGCCTCCCACGAACACTCGCAGCAAGACCTGATCATCGTGCGCCCGATTGGGAAATTTGACGCTTGAGAAGGAGCAAGACAGAATGCAACGATCCTCGACCAGTGGCACGACGAAGCCGAACCCATTGAGCGGATGTGCAATCTGCGACCTCTGGTAACCCAACGTGACGACGGCCGTACTGGAATAGGTAACCTGCTGCAGTTCGTTCGCCGCCTCAGCCTCAATGGGTTTGAGTAATTCGGCTGCTTGGTAAGCGGGCACCGCCAGGATGACGCCGTCCACATCAAGCGAGCCCGGCGACTCACCGTCGATCAATAGCCTCCAACGAGCATCCTCCAACTGCGTGAGTCGTTGAACGGGACTTTGCTTGCGCACCACGCCGGCGGGCAATTGCTGTTCGATCGCGTTGATCAAACTTCCAATTCCACTCTGCAGCGAGGCAAATTGACCGTATCGTGCGCCAGCACTTTGTTTGTCCCCCGGCTGCTTGGCTGACTTAAACATGGCTGCCAGTAAGCTGCGGTGCGCGTGTTCCATGTCGGTAAAGCGCGGCAGAGTCGCGCGAATACTAAGTTGGCTCGTGTCGGCAGCGTAGATGCTGCCAATCAGCGGTTGCACCAATCGCTCGAACAATTCTCGTCCAAACCGTCGACATACAAACGACTCGACGGATTCGTCCTGATCACTGGCATTCTTGGGCACAAACAGTTCGCAACCCGCACGTAACTTGCCGCTCAGGGACAGAATCTTCGATGTCATGAACGGG
Organism: Planctomycetales bacterium; assembly: GCA_020426755.1. GTDB lineage: Bacteria > Planctomycetota > Planctomycetia > Pirellulales > Pirellulaceae > JAGQPK01. The sequence goes on along the minus strand of JAGQPK010000876.1, from coordinate 1,951 downwards.
AAGATCTGTGTTGGCGCCATCACGGCAAAACCATTCGGGATCGGCAATAGCTTTCCGCGGCCCACCACAAAGGTGCGTCGAAACGTTGGATTGGTAGGAATCAGATCTTCTTCAAGTCCAACCTGGCGACACAATTCAACGGCAGAAGCCGGCGTCGTCAAAAAACTATCGGCAGCGTTTTCCACCAGAAAGCCGTCGAGCCGATCGGTCCGCAACACGCCGCCGATGGTGGCGTTCGCTTCCAGCACAATCGTCCGGATCTCAGGTTGAGCGTGCTGAAGGTGCATGGCGGCCGCCAGCCCCGAAATGCCACCGCCGATAATAGCGATCGTAGACTTCATCTGTCGCTCGTTCTCAAATCAAATCGCTGCCTGACCTCAAGTCGCTGTCGCACGCGGCTGGTAATTGCAGTCTGGTTCCTCTGCCAAAAGATTGCCAGTGACTGCGTATGCGCGTGCACGACTGCCGCCGCACACCTTGCGGAATTCGCAATCGTGGCACTTGCCCTGCAGTCGGCTCGGGTCACGTAGCGCACGGAAGACAGGCGAATCCCGATAGATACGCACGACGTGATCTTGCGGAAACACGCCACACACCATCGGCAGGAAACCACTCGGATGAATAATGCCTGTATGACTAACGAACATCACCCCGCGGCCATCGTTTAGATTGGCCGAGGCATAACCGCGCGGCCCCACCATTGCGCCCCGGGCGACTCGATGTTGAGCGACGTAGCGACGGTAGTGTGGTGCTTCCGTCGTCTTGATGGCAAACGGACGACGGCGCGATTCACGCCACAGCCGAGCAAACGCGCGCTCGCATTCGTCCGCCGACAATCGCGGTAATTCCTGAGCACGTCCCACCGGTACAAGGTAGAACACGCTCCACATACAGACGCCCAGGTCTTCGCATAGCTCCGCCAGACGTTCGATCTGATTCGCGTTATGCGGACTCAAAGTGGTATTTACTTGCGTTTCCAAACCTGCCGCTTGGGCGTCGCGCAAGATTTCTAGACTGCGCCGGAAACTCCCCTCCACACGCCGCATCGCATCGTGGGTCGTCGGATCGGCGCCGTCGATGCTAATTGCGAGACGCGACACGCCTTCGTCCGCCAAGCGGTTAATTGCATCGCGAGTCACCAGCGGAGTTGCACTCGGAGTAATCGACACATCGAGTCCGGATTGAACTGCGTGTCGAACCAACGAGAAAATGTCAGAGCGTTTCAGCGGGTCGCCGCCAGTCAACACTAGCATCGGCGGCACCGCGAACTCGGTGAGTTGTTCGATCAATGACCGCGACTGAGCGGGCGTCAATTCCGCGGGGTCGGCGAGTGGCTGAGCACACGCCCGACAATGCTGACATGCCAAGTCACATGCTTGAGTGACTTCGTAAAAAACGATTAGCGGACTTGCATCCAGGTCCAAGTTGGAGACGGCTGGCATTCGACCGCGAATTTGCGGACGCTGTACCATGAAACACTCCTCTCGAAGCTCGCGAGTCGTATCGGAGCAGTTGGTCAAATGTCTAGCTGGCCCAGCAACGACTCGTCGCGATTCGATTCGACTTGGGCCGCCCGCTTCCCGTGCAACCGCCATGCCGAACCGTCGCGGGTCACGTGAACACCACGACATGTGCCGTGTTTTGCAGGCTAGCGGGTCGCAAATGGCATTGTCCTCGGACAGAAAGAGCGCGCTCACCGCGCCGCGACGCGCTCAAACGCACATGGGTGCTCGAAACGGCCCGCTTGACGGCAACGCCGCAGTGTCGCTTTGCATTTGGTTCGAGTGTCCAACGTCTGTGAGAACCGAGGCGAGCGCCACAATGGCACTCAGTTTGGATTTCAGGCTACAAAAAGCGCGTAGTTCCCCCTCCCGTCGCTGGCCTCCACTTCACGCAGTTCGACACCGGGAGGGGGCAGGGGGAGGAAACCAGTTAAGCCTCCGATCACAGT
>JAGQPK010000875.1 GCA_020426755.1 Planctomycetales bacterium | reverse complement strand
TCGCCGCTGATGCTGCGTTCTTCGCCCCGCTGTGCCAGAATCACGGTTTGCGTTTCGCCAGACCGTTCAACGCGTAAGGGCGTGGCGTTGAGTTCCAACTGCACACCGTCCCGCACCATCGCAGCCTGAACGATCTGCGCGGCATCCGCTTCTTCCCGTGAGAGTACGTGAGTGCCTTTGTCGATCAACGTGACGGATGAACCGAGGCGAGCGAAACACTGCGCCATCTCACAACCAATGGGTCCACCGCCGATGACGATCAATCGCGATGGAAGCTCAGTCAGCGAGAAGATTGTTTCATTCGTCAGATATCCCGTCTCGGCCAAGCCGGGCACATTCGGTACTGCAGCACGGGCGCCGGTGGCGATTACGGCTTTGGCAAATGTCAGAGTTTGTCCAGCGACCGACAGCGTGCGATGACTCGTAAAACTCCCCTGTCCCAGAAACACATCCACACCCAGTTCGGTAAATCGCTGTGCGGAGTCGTGTGGACTAATCGACGCGCGCAGCTGTCGCATCCGTGTCATGACGTCAGCAAACGATGCGTGGCCGTTTTCGCACCGCACTCCCAGCTGGTGAGCATCGCGCACCGCTGCTGCCCGTCGTGCCGCACTGACCAACGCTTTGGAAGGTACACAGCCCACGTTGAGGCAATCGCCACCGAGTAGCGCTCGTTCCACCAAGGCAACGCGTGCCCCCAATCCGGCCGCACCCGCCGCAGCAACTAACCCAGCGGTTCCACCTCCGACCACAACCAGGTTGTACTTCGCGTCAGCAAGCGGATTCTGCCAATCGAGTGGATGAACGTTGGCTTGTAGTGCCTTGTTGTTGTCATCGAGCGGTTCGAGCTGCTGCAAGTAGTCCATGCCAACTTTCAGTTTCATTTGATCGCTCCACCACCTACACAGCCCGCCAGCGCCAGCAGCATCACGAAACTGAATGTTAGCGTCACGGCACGTCGCCAATTTCCGTGTAGCCAAGCGAAGCCAGCACCAATCCCGCACACCGCCCCCGCCACTCCGCAAATAGACAGCGCACATCGTTTATAACGCCGGGAACCTCTGCTATTCAACTGGCGTTCGTGGTCATCGAGCGATCTCACCAGGCCGCCATCGATACCAACTTGCGTAGACCAACGCCACCGTTCGCCATCAGGCCTTAGCTGCCGTGCTCGTCGGCCCAAGGCTACAGCGACCTTCTTTAGTCGGCGCAGGCGCAAGTCAGCGGAACACCTTGTTGCCAACGTATACGCGGGATGGGGGACTCACGCAAAGCGCGTCGTCCGTGTCTCGACCAATCGCCGCGTGACGCGCCGCACGCCCGCAGCGCTTGCCGGTCGGCGAACACCAAAGCATGCTTGTTTTTCGAGACTACATCCGACAAAATGCGGCGAATACGTTACTCGCCAGCCACTCGCAGGCTAAGCCTATCGATCGGCGAAGCTGGCAGACCGCGGGAAGCAACGGAACAGAACACGGTCAAACACCTGCGCGGAGAGAAGATAGTGCATCCAGTCCTGCAGCAAATCCTGAACGCATTCGAGCACCAAGGGGCGGCTCAATACGGACAAGAAGCTGTCACTCAACTGCAACACGCCCTCCAATGCGCTCAGTTGGCTAAAGATTCAGGCGCATCCAATCAACTTATTGTCGCAGCCCTACTGCATGATATCGGTCACATCCTGGAGACCTCGCCGATACCAACATCTTGTGAACAGAACCTTGACGACAAGCACGAAGCGATCGGCTATCACTTCCTGCTCCAGCACTTTGGGGCGGCCGTAGCCGATCCCGTGCGCTTGCACGTACTGGCCAAGCGGTACCTATGCACAAAGAATTCGGCCTACGAAGCGAAACTCTCGCCCACATCACGCAAGAGCTATTACGACCAAGGCGGTCAGATGTCCGTCACCGAAGTGACGGAGTTCGAACGAGAACCCTATTGCCAAGCGGCACTTCAACTGCGGATCTGGGACGACACAGCCAAGGATCCCGACGCTATGACGCAAAGCATCGTCGACTTCCTGCCGTATCTAGAGTCTGCGGTGGAGAGAGTTGGCGGTGAAGATTGAGTCTGGACGTTTCAGCGAACCACATCGTGACGACGACGGTTGACGCGTAGAACCCCCATAAACCCCAAGCCCAATGGCAGCAAACACGACGGTTCCGGACACATGAACATGTCGACGGTGCCGAGGCTACCAAATGGTTTGAGGGAGCCGAGTACTGTCAGATCAGCAGCGACGGCGAAGCATGTCAGCCCCGACGGCAACACGTTGCCCAAGTCAGTGTCGCCAATGCCTGAGGTTCTCAGCAGAAAGTATTTGTTGGGTGTGTAAACGTCAAACGGAGGCTGCACCATACCGTCGGCAGGAGTCCCCGTGAAGTAACCCGCAGCTGACTGAATTTCAAGTGTGGTGATTAGCTTTCCCGCCGCATCGAGCGCGAGGTTGCCATTCATCGGGTTATAAATTAACGAGATAACGTCGTCGCCAGGCCCCGCACCGAGTGGTAACGCTGCCTGCGATGTTGAGCCAAACATTGTCACCAGGGCGGCAATCACAATGACATTCATGACGCGCATGTTAGCATTCTCCACTTCGTTGAGCGGCGAACCTGGCCGTCTGAAGCTGTGCTTCGTTCACGTCGTCGCACACGCAAGCGTTGCTTGTCCTCAGCGCGAACCGCGCTGACCGCGCGGACCGCATCACCGTACAAGGACAT
>JAGQPK010000874.1 GCA_020426755.1 Planctomycetales bacterium | reverse complement strand
TCGTCAACCGCCAGCGAGTTTCCGCTAAGTAGTTGGGCTGTCTCGTTGACGTCACCGCCGGGCAGGCGGGGATCGCTGCCGTCGGTTGTGTAATAGATTTGCCCGGCGGGTGCGGAAAGCGTTAAGCGGTCAAGTTCATTCAGACGCACCGTCGAATAAGCGGCTGCGCCATTCACAAGGATTGCTGCCGGTTCGACGGACGGATAGATGCGAGCTCGCTTCAATTGCTCAAGTACGGTTGCGGCGCGACTTGCCGCTCCTACGGGCGCGAAACGGTTGAGCATCCATTGTACGGCCGACTCCCAGACGTCGGGCGTGTAAGTGGCACCTCCCCAGCGTGCTGCTTCCGCGATCATTGGCAGACGAATCTGATCGGCCAAGGCTTCGACATCTGCCCGCAGACGTTCGTCGGTGAACATGCCGTCGCCCAGCAGATACTTCTGCGCTCGATCGGCCAGCAGCAACAGAAACTCTGCGTGCTGCTTCATGCCGCCAGCTACGTTCCAAAGGTTGCCTGGTCCCCCGCGACTAATCACGTTGGCGTTGGCGGTCGTTCTGAGGATGACGTCGCTGTCCCACGCAAAGAAGATGAATCCACCTCCATCCCGGGGCCGAGCACTCATCCAATTCTGCTCCGTGTTCCAATCCCAGTCGTTGCCGCCATAGAATTGCAGCAGCAGATAGTCGGCGTAGTTCTCCAAATCGATGCGCTGCTTGACCGCTTCATAGTCGTCCATGATCTCGTTCCGTTGTAACTCACGCCAGACAACGTTGTCTCCGTCGATCGCCGTTCCGGCATTGAGCGCATCGTACTCGTAAGCGTGGCCTCCCAGATAGGATGACATGAAATCCGCGTTCGGCCGTTCCATTAAATGGTGCATGCCGGCGTAAACGCCGTTGATGTAGACATGCACGAATCTGCCATGCGGCGCGAGCTGCTTCATTTCGAGCTGTCGATCGAACGCCCAACGATTGCGGAGATAGTTTCCGCGACCACCGTCTGGATGAGTCCAGAAAAACGTGTCGTGCGAACCAGTGCGCAGCAACAGTTGATTGAATTCACTCGCGGCCCCTTCACCAAACAGATCGTATTTCAGCGAAGCGTCGCCGTACTGCGATTTGAAGCTGAGTCGCATGTTCTTCTTGGGCGAATTCAAGCTGTGTCCGCCATAGTGTTCGATACCGGCGTCGACTTGAAACCCTGCGCTGCCATCCGGAAAGATCAACTCAACCGACGTCTCTTGTTCCGATAAGCTAATTCGTTTCGCAGTCACCAAGGAGACGGTAGGTAAAGCGAGCAGCGATGCGCCGAGTTGCGGTCCCCACGTTGGTGAGTTGACGACGGTTCTCGAGAAGACAGACTGCTGCACAACATCATTCAGAAAGAGATAGGTTTGGGTGTTGATGTCACTGGAAAAGTATTTGTCACGAAAGACCGCCGCGCGAATCGTCGTCGTTCGATCGACAGTGAGTGACACTCGCGGCACTGACGATCCATCGTTTGCTGGCACTTGAGTTCCGTGGCTCAAAGATGGGACCGAACCGTCCAACGTATACGCAATCGTGGCGCCGGCGAGCTCCGCACCAATCGTCAGCGTGAACGGCTCCGCAAAAAAACCATGCTCAACACTGAAGCTCGGCTCAGCTGCCACGCCAGCCATCTGTTCGCTGTTTTCTGCTGCCGGACTGGGAACGCTCAAGAATCCGAGCTGATCGCCGGTGACGCCGTAACTCACATCGACTTGTTGTCCGGGATAGTCGACGATCTCACTGATCATCTGCCCCGTCGCATCGGCAAGTCCGACATAGCCACCGTTGCCGGCCAATGAGAAGTTTGTGTGCAACCGATGCTGCTCGTCCAGCGCAGGATCTCGAATGTCAATTCCCGAGGCGTACACAATCAAGAATCCATCGGCCGGCAATTCCGCGTCATCGGGAAACCGCCATCTGTCGGGCCACGTTGGCGAGTCCGTCAACGTCATCCCAGCCAGGGAAAAGGGTGCGCTGGTAAGATTCTTTAGCTCAATCCAATCCGGTGTAATTGCGGCGCGATAAAAGTCCTGGGTTACTTCCTCCCAGACGCGAGTCGTCAGCGTCGTCGCGTTCACGGCCATGATTTCACTAATCACAACCGGCGTGGCCGTGATCGTTAGATTGACGACAACGGGTTCGGATGAGGACTCACCGTCGTCGACGCGATATCGAAATGCGTCGTCGCCCACAAACTCTGCATCCGGCACGTACGTGAAACTGCCGTCATCTCCGAGTGTGAGCAAACCATGCTGAGGCGATGCGACAATCGTAGCGTGCAACGCAGTCGAATCCACGTCACGATCGTTGGCCAGCACACCGCGGCTGGCAGGGATTACCAAGGGCGTCGACGGCAGGCCCGTGTAGTTCTCCGGCACCGCAACTGGTGGATCGTTCACCGCATTTACGGCAATCGAAACCGTCGCGTCGTTCGACGATGAGAATTCATCGGCCAGACTATACGTGAACTGATCTTCCCCAAAAAAATCAGCTTCCGGCAAGTAGGACCAACTTCCATCTTCGCTGACCACGATCGCTCCATGAGATGGTGTTGCGATGAGCGTGATATGAAGCGGGTCTCCATCACGGTCGGCGCCGATCGGTGCTAGTCCTTCCGACTGACTCACCAAGAGTAGCTGATCTTCATTCGTGGACAGAGATTGAGCAACCGCGACGGGTGGCGTATTGACAATTA
>JAGQPK010000873.1 GCA_020426755.1 Planctomycetales bacterium | reverse complement strand
GACAAGAATTGCGGGAACGCTGCAGGGTGAAGTATAAGGAGCATGCGCACTTCGAAATTCAACATTCGACATTCGATATTCAACATCACTTTTCCTGCTTTCGAATGCAGTACAGTGCCGCATCGGTGCGCAGGAAAATCGCACCGTCTGAAATGGCAGCGGAGGCGGAAACGGGTTCGCCAAGCTGCGAGGTGGCGACCACGTCCGGCTCAGGACCGGGCTTGAGCACGCTTGTTTTGCCGTCGTTGTCTGTCAAGTAGACGAGTCCGCCAGCATGGACGGGAGATGAGTTGAACCCGGATCCTATGCGTGCTTGCCACAGTCGTTCGCCATCGGACGTCGCGAAGCAGTTCACGGTGCCGCGATCATCGGCAACGATCAGGTAGTCGTCGAGTACAACGGGCGACGGCACGTAGCTACGTGCTTGCGTCGACTCCCAAGCCACAGCGTCACTCTGGCCGTCGGGTCGAATTGCGAACACGAAGTAGTCCGGATATCCACAGTTCATGTAAAAGTACTTGCCGTCGTAAACCATCGACGCGACGAACTGTTCGGTGGGGCCATCGATGCGCCAATGAGTAGCTCCGGTCGCGGGGTCGAGACTCAAGATGTGTTTGCTGCCGGACAATACCATTTGCGCACGTCCGTTGATTTCGCGAATTAGCGGAGTCACGTAGCTGCGGATTCCGTGATCTCGTTTAATCCGCCAGCGCTCGCGCCCGGTCGACTTTTCGAGTGCAACGAGGTAAGAATCGCCGTCGTGGTCACCGTTGAAGATGACTAGATTGCGGTAGAGAACCGGCGAAGTACAAAATCCGTGAGCGCTGACAAACGGCCCGAGCACCACATTCCACAAGAGGTTTCCATCGATGTCGTAGGCAGCAGCCACCATTTCTCCGGCGGTAATGTCTCGCTCGGCCCCAACGTTTGGCGCGGTGACCAAATGCCCATCGGTTTTCATAAACGCCAGGTAGACCGCTTTGCCGTCACAAGCCGGCGTCCCCGAGGCGCGGCTGTTGAGCGTGTGAATCGACTCAAGCTCGCTCGTTATAACGTCACGTTGCCACTGCACGTGCCCATTTTCGGCCGACAGGCACATCAATACACGTGATTTCATAGCGGGCAGGCACGCAGTCACAAACACTCGCTCGCCTACAACGATCGGCGACGAGTGTCCCTCGCCCGGTAGCGCGGTTCGCCACACGATGTTTTGGCCGGTAGCGCCGTCCCAGGTGATCGGCAACTGCTGTTCCACGCTCGACCCATCACCGCGTGGCCCACGCCAGCCCGGCCAGTCTTCGGCTCGCGAATGAGGCAACTGCAGATAGCACAGCAGCACAAGTGAGAATCGCGTCAGCCGACGCCGCCAAACGTATGCCATGGCAAGAAGGACGTCGAACTGTGACATGGAGTTGTCCCTGATAATCCCATCAACTTGACGACTATTCTTCGCGCTAGGCTCGCGACGAAACCGAATGAGCCGTATCGAGATGTTTCAGGGTAAGATGTCTGCGCCGGGAATTCCACTACGCGTCCATCAATTCCTTGGGAACATTGAAATTCGATGACACGCTCTGCACGTCGTCGTGGTCATCGAGCGCCTCCATGAATTTCAAGACCTTCTGCCCCTGTTCGACATCCAGATCAACCGTCGAACTGGGAATACGAGTCACCTCCTTGACGGTGGGCTCGATACCGGCGGCCTCCAGGGCCGAGAGCAGATCAGCGTACACATCAGGATCACACGTGATCTCGAAGGTCTCATCTTCACGCTTCACATCGTCCGCGCCGGTTTCCAGGGCAATTTCCATGAGTTGCTCTTCGTCGGCAGCAGTCGCTGAAATCGCGACGAGTCCTTTGCGTTCGAATAGATAGGAGACACAGCCGGTGGCTCCCAGCTTGCCGCCATGTACGTCGAACAGCTTCCTCAGTTCCGGCGCTGTGCGGTTGCGATTGTCCGTCATGATCTCGCAAAGAATCGCCACGCCGCCTGGACCATAGCCCTCGTAGAGAATCTCTTCGACGTCTCCACCATCGAGCTCCCCCGTGCCCTTTTTGATCGCGCGTTCAATATTGTCCTTGGGCATGCGGGCCGCCCGCGCATCGGCCAAAGGTACACGTAAGCGCGGATTCGTCGTGGGATCGCCGCCGCCCAGCTTCGCCGCAACCATCAACGCCTTGGCAATCTTGCTCCACACTTTCCCGCGTTTGTTATCGATCAACGCCTTCTTGTGTTTGATCCCCGCCCAATGGGAATGTCCAGCCATCAGCAACAACTCCAACAATCTCAAGAACTACCGACTCGACGCAACCACCGTCGGTGGTCGCGTCATCTCAAAAAACGAACAACCGGCAGCCGCGGCTGATCACCGTATCACACCTGCCACGTTTCATGGCGGCAATCGGTCGGGCCGTTGCCCTAATTGGTGAGGAGTTAGGAGTCACCGGGTCCCAGCCCAGCGGACTCACTACTCACTACTCACTACTCACTACTCACTACTCTCTCATTCAGCTTCTTCTTCAGTCCTGCAAGCCGCTCAACATCGTCGGCATCAGTCAGTTCCAGGGCGCGGCGATAGATCGGTGCGGCCGCGTCTTGCCCGTCCCGAGCGGCCAACACGTCGCCTAAGTGTTCGAGCACAATTGGATCAGGGGAATCGCCAGCGCTGGCCTTCTGCAGTTCATCGACGGCCGCGTCAAGTTCCCCCAGTCGAAACAGGGCCCA
>JAGQPK010000872.1 GCA_020426755.1 Planctomycetales bacterium | reverse complement strand
ATCGAGGGTGGCAAATTCCCGCTACCGCGCGATCAGGATACGGACATCATGGAAGCGATCGCGATCGCCAACGGCAAGCTTTCTGGCCCCGCCGGACTTAATGCAGCGGCATCGAATTTTCGCACTGGCCCAGGTAACATCGTGCCACCTACACGTGCTGTTGTGATTCGTAATTTGCCGTCCGGAGAGCAAGTGAAAATCCTCGTCGACCTACGCACCGCAATGAACAACCCCAGCGAACGTATCAATGTGATGCCCGGTGACTTCATCTTCTTGAAGTATCGTCCCAGCGAGATCGCCGCGAACGTAGCGTTGAACTTCGTCAACTTCAACTATCAAATCAATCGCTAGAGTGTAGTCCTTGTGTCGGGTCATCCTGATCAGGCAAGAAAAAACCCGAAGTGGCCAATTGATTGGGCCGCTTCGGGTTAACACTCATTCTGTCGCTTCGCAGTCAGCTACTGCATAGCTGCTGCCTGACACTAGTGACTAGCGACGGCGGCGGTGAGCCAGCAGGCCCAGGACGCTCATGCCCGCCAGCACCACGCTGCTGGGTTCCGGAACGGTCATGATCAGCTGCGGATCAAACGCGCCAGCGCTGTTGTCCGTGCCGAACAGGTTGGTAACTGCAGGAACGTCGTCGCTGGTGTCCGCGTCATAGCTATCGTTATTCAGCGTCAGTTGTTCCTTGGGGTTGAACAAGTAGTTGAAGTTCAACCAATCATTCCAGACGTCGTCGCCGTCGTGTGACACACCGGCGACGATCGTGACGCTCGGCTTGCCAGCATTGACGGCGTCCGTGATCAACTGATCCAACGCGGCACTCGAGAAATCCAGGGCGCCGCCGACGGGCAAGTGGTTCTGAGGAGTGACTTGGGGAAACAACTGAGTCCCCAGCGGAATCAAGTTGCCGGCCGAGGTGTTGTAATCCTTCGTGCCGATGTTGCCATCCGGCGAGATGCCGGGAGCGGTATTGTACGTGATCGTCGATTCGCTCCAGTCGTTGCCCGCGTTGTTAACGTCGAGACCGTAGAACGAAATGCCAGTGTATTCTTTTGTATCGTCGTTCTGCACGCGACCTTGAGCAAGGTTCGTGTTGCGATAAGTCAGACGCAACGTGGTGCCAGGAACATTGTCAACAGAGACATTCGAAAGATCGAACTTCAAATAGATAGAGCTGTTGCGGTCACCGCCGTCGGCAGGATCGCCGCCCGGGACCGACTCTTTAATCCGCGACGCAATCTCGGTGCTCGTACCACGGTTTTGATCTGGTGCCGATTCGCGAACCTCCGCATCAGCTCCGATGCCGTCGCGAGTACGAATGATCAATTGACCGTGAGCGTCCGGTGTGACCATTGCACCAATGGCCAGCGCGGCCACCAAGCCGCCCAGTCGTTTTACACTCATCAGAACCCTCCAAGTAGTCATCATAGGTGAACCAATAACGTTTGAATCTTCGAGCATAATGAGATGCACGGGGGTTGGCAAGTAAATGACCAGCCTCAATCGCAAGATGAGGGCATCCAAGTTCAGGTCATAAGGCCACGTTAAAAGGCCTTAACAGGTGACACACATCTGTCACCCCGACTGACATGAACTCAGACCGCACAAAGCGAGATCCATAGCCGACTCGGCAATGATCAATGCGATTTGATCGGTGGCGCGAAACGCCGTTCGTGCTTTTGACAATTTCGGAATGACGAGACAGGAAATCATCATTCCTCAATCCTGCGCTAGTTCGACGGAACGCGTTAGCGTCGGTTTGTCCTACGGCGAGGCTGTATTGTGCCTGCTGATTGCGAAATTGAAATTGAGGAACGCTGCGATTCGCGTTCTGTTCCCCATTCAAAAATCAGAAATCCGAAATCATCATTCCTCAATCGAAAAAGTGAACCGCGGCTACCGCCTTTCGACTAACTAAACGGGCGCTCCGCCACTACCCCACTTGCTTCTTCGATAGCGCGATCCGTCGTCGCGCAGTGTCCACTTCGATAACTTTAACGCGAACGATGTCGCCAACCGCAACTACTTCGCTGGGGTCATTGATGTAGCGATTCTCGAGTTCCGAAATGTGTATTAACCCGTCCTGATGCACACCCAGATCGACAAAGGCACCAAAGCGAGTCACGTTGGTCACACTGCCCTCAAGGATCATGCCGGGCTTGAGATCCGACAGTTCTTGTACGGCATCCGTGAATCGAGCCACCTTGAACTCACGGCGTGGATCTCGGCCCGGCTTCGCTAGTTCGGACAAGATGTCTTCAATCGTGGGCAGTCCGCAGTTCGCGTCGACAAACTCGGCTGCCTGCAGCTTTGTCGCCAACGCTGCGTTACCGACCAATTGAGCCGTTGGCACATTAAGCGAACGAGCCATACGTTCCACCACACCATAGCGTTCCGGATGAACGGCCGAGTTATCTAATGGCTGACTTCCAGATCGAATGCGCAAGAATCCTGCGGCCTGTTCAAACGCCTTCTGTCCCAACTTGGGCACGCGCAGCAGATCCTTACGAGTTTCAAAGCGTCCTTCCTGATTTCGATGCTCAACGATTCGCGCCGCCAACTTAGGGCCGATGCCTGCGACGTAGGAAAGGAGCGGGGCGCTGGCCAAGTTCACATCGACGCCGACCGAATTCACACATGATTCGACTTCACGATCGAGCGACTTTCGCAAAGCGGTTTGGTTCACGTCGTGTTGGTACTGCCCTACTCCGATTGATTTCGGAT
>JAGQPK010000871.1 GCA_020426755.1 Planctomycetales bacterium | reverse complement strand
ATGGAACGCCGTCAAGACGCCGAGCGGGCAAGCGCCAACCCATGGTTGCTACCTGATGAACTCAACCGTGGCAGTCGTCGATCCCACGCCATCTTCCCGGTACATCCGGATCGAGAACCCTAAGCTGGGCGAGCGCGCCGTGGTTTGTCAGTTTGCTAGTCGGGGCATGCCACATCATCGACCGGTCTTCGCATCGGCGGGGTTGATGTAACGTCGAAAGGGAAAGGGCGAATGCAGTTCGACGACACGAATCCATATGCGACGACGTTCACTGAGCGCGACAGCGAGCCTGCGCGCCGAGCGACACTTTCGGGATCTGCTGCAATTGCCACCGTTTCATCGTTCGGAACGCTGGCGTACGTCGGTTTTTCGATTCTGCTACTTCATTCGTCCGGTAGCGATGATCGCAATGCTGGCTTGCTATTTTTAGTGAACATACCGGTGCTGATTGGTCTGAGTACTGCCGCGCTCCGTTCGACACAAATGGCGACGCGACTCGGTTGGCTCGCAACGTTCGTGCAGGGCACGATCACCGTGCTTATGTTAGTGGCGCAGATTGGCGACCCGCTGCCGGTCGTCTCGATTAATGCCCTGATCATATTGCCATGCCTGGCTGTCACGATTGCGGCAAGGGAAGTTGCCCGCGCAAACGCTCGCATTCAACCGATAGATCTGGGGATACGCTGATTGGAAAGCGTCACTTTGCGTATCGCGTCTGTGATGAACCACACGGTCAGCAATTCCTCGCGATTGATAGGCCTGGTCAGAAAAGTGCAGCGATTGCTCGACACGACGAAAGATCAAGAGGCGGAATTCTCCTGTAACTTGATGGACACACGCGCACGTAGGTGCGAATGGGACGAAATGAATGCTGGTCGGATCTCCAATGTCCCAACGTGCAAGTGTTGCCGCGCCCGTTCGATGCGTCCGAACGCAGTTCAGTGCCGTCCGCCAAGTCTAACGCGAGATCACGTTGAACATCCCTCCAAAACCTCCTTGGTTGCCGCTATTTGGCAAACCGATACCCCGGCGCGGACCTCGATCGGGCACAGCAACTACCGTGGATCCAGTTAATCCACTTGTCGCGTCGCGTCGTCTGCCCTTTCTTTGCACCGCTGGTGCTCGAGATTCTAGAGTCACGATTTGGCGTAGCAGATCGCGCACTGCCATGTGTTGATCCATCGTTTGCGAAATGACGAGAAGCATTTTTCCATTGGGTGTCAGGTAGCCCTGAATCGAACCCTCACCGCCCACATCGTCCCAACTGTCAGGTGCCACGGTAGCCGTTGTCAAATCGATCAGCGTATCGAAGTCGTTATCGACGCACACGGATGTCACATCGTAAGTGACGCTCACGACCATGGCCTGAGTTCTGTCGGGTGTCGCGATCACGATGCGGCTTTCGGTCCACGTATAATCAAGGCCTAACGGTTCAAGAGCGGCCTGGAGGTAGGAATGCCAACTGTTGACTCCGATGATGGACGGCAATCGCGAGTCCAGTGAAAGCCCCAGTTCGTCACCGCTTGTTTGGTCCCAATTCGTCGTACCGATCAATCGATTGCATCCCAACACGAGATCGCCAATCGTCTGCCAAGAGCGAAACTCCGCGTCTGGCTGCTGCGCCATGCGACGTTCCAGTTTCAAAACGCCTGGCGAGGTTGTCTGCGGAATCTCTGACATGGAATCCTCGGCCGCGCGGACCACGATCGCTGTCGACTGAGCCAGCGACACCTGCGCAACAAGAGCGATTAATACGACGGCAACGCCCAATCGCAGCGCAATTCGACCGCACATGCTTTGGCTCCTCACTTCAATGCCACTTTACTTGCCCTGCACTTCACCATTCAACTCCGAACACGGAGCACGACCGAGTCCCCGCTGTAGCAATCGTCCGGAGAACCGATTTCCTTTCTCCCCTCGGCACGCATTCAGTATACTCGAGAAATGAGCTGGCTTAGCAAATCAACGAGACGAAGTCCGCGAGCTTTATTAACGCGATCGGAACGGAGAGCGGTGACGATGAAACCTGTCATTTTCGGATTCGTGTGGCTGCTGTCTAGCACGATCGGTCTCTGCCAAACGCCGGACGACATGAGTCGCGAGCTCGATTCAATGCCCAATGTGATTGCGGATACGTATCATGTCACCCCCACCCTTCCGTTAACTCGCATCGTCCTCTACAGCTCCGGCGTTGGTCAGATGGAGCACGCTGGAATCGTCGACGGAAATGTGCGGCAGCAGATCCGCTTTAGCGGGCACGACGTCGACGATGTCTTGAAAAGCCTCGTCGTAGTGGATGATTCGGGCGGCCGCGTCGCCGCCGTCGAATACCAACCGGCTCCGGATGCCGAGGCAACGGCCGCCAATACACTGGGGCAACCGCTCACGCTTGCACAAACGCTGCAGCAACTCAGAGGCGAAGCGGTTACGCTAAGGTTCCAGGGTGCGGAGAAGGAGGGAATCATCTTCGGCGTTGAAAATCGCCAAATGCCCGACTCGACATTGGAGATGCTGAATCTGCTTACTGCACACGGCATCGAATCGTACGCGCTGAATGATCTAACCGAAATCAATTTCAGTCAACAGGAACTGCGCGATGACTTGCGCCGCGCGATGGCCGGTGTGGCCAAGTCGCGACAAGCGAGCCAAAAGCAACTCGACCTGCTCACCTCAATGGCTGGCCAACGGCATGTAACATTTGCCTAAGAAATGGATGCGCCAGTGTGGCG
>JAGQPK010000870.1 GCA_020426755.1 Planctomycetales bacterium | reverse complement strand
CTGCAACAGAAGCATGCGAGCGATAAGGAATCCGAATTCGACCGTCAGCAGATCCTGTTGTTTAGCAACGATGGCGCGGAATGGTTTGGCGTCCCGATGGACGTCATCTTACGGATCGATCGCATTCGTTCCGAACAGTTGGAAGACGTCGGTAATCACGAAATCATCCGCCAGAATGGTCGCCCACTGCCCATCATTCGCTTGGAGAAAGCAATCTCCGCGCAACCCGGCACCGTGGGACGACGCTCGAATGTCATTGTCTTCGAAATGTTCGAACGCGAGATCGGCCTGCTGGCGGAAACGATCCACGACATTCGGCAATTGGCCAGCGACGTCGATGTTGTAACGTGTATCGAGCCCGGCGTGATCGGTTCGTACATCGAAGCAGATCGCACCGTGCGACTGCTGGATGTCTATCGAGTCGCACGCACTCAGTATCCAGAGTGGTTCCAGAACGACATTCGGCAGAGCGGTCCTGAAGAGACGATTCTGATCGCCGAAGACTCCGCCTTCTTCCGCACACAAATCACACGCTCGATGGAAGAAAACAACTACAAAGTCATCATGGCCGAGAACGGTAAACGCGCATGGGACTTGCTCAATGCACATGGCAGCGAGATTTCCATGGTGGTGACGGACGTGGAAATGCCGCAGATGACCGGCTTGGAGCTGTGTGACCAAATCCGGAAATCGGAAGAGTTCCGCAACATGCCGGTGATCGTGCTTTCCTCACTAGGAAGTGACAACGATGTGGCACGAGGCATAAGTATGGGCGTCGACGAGTATCACGTGAAGTTCAACCAGGATCAACTGCTGCGTGGTGTGAAGCGGTTGCTGGCAAAGAAACGAGCTCAATCGAAAACGAATGCGGCGCAGGCAACCGGGGGACTGAGATGAGCGCAACGCTGGCCGATTCACGCAAGACAAGACGCGAGCTGCAGCTCGTGACGTTCCGTTGCGCCGACCTGTTATTGGGGTTGGATATCGGGCGGATTCAAGAGATTAACCGGCATACCGACATCGCATCGGTGCCTGAGGCCCCGCAGTACGTTTGCGGCGCGATCAACTTGCGCGGCGACCTGGCAACGATCATCGATCTGCGTACGGTCCTGGGGATGCCACGCAGCGACGTCACACGTCGCTCACGTAACGTCATGGTGAAACACAACGGAGAAATGGTGGGACTGTTGGTCGACGGTGTTTCCGACATTGTCGCGACATCGCACGATCGCATCGAGCGTCCGCCGGCGAATCTCAACGGCATTGACGGCCGCTTCTTCTTGGGCGTGTACGACATGCCCACTGAGATCGTTGTTGTATTGGATCTGGATGAAGTACTGACATTTGAGTATTGATCGAGCGGTTTGCCCGCCTAACCGCACTTGCACTCCTCAGTGCACACATAAACGAAGGTAGAAGCCTTAAAAGGGACAGACGAATGGAGAAGCAATCGACCGGCAATCGTCGCGTGCACACGCGTGACTTTGCCTTGATTCTGTTGCCGGGAGCGGTCGTTTATATCGCCGTCCTGGCCGCTCACTGGACGGGTGCAACGCCCGGGTGTTGGCAATCCACTAACGCCTTGGGTGGCGTTGGGAGCGTGGGTAGCCGGCGCAGTGATCACCGCGCTCGCGAAGCCCGCGCTTGCTGGCGGTGGTGCAAGTTCCGGACAAGCTGTCGACGAGTTCCTTGAACTGCTCAGTGACGGGAACTGGCAAACGCTGACGCACCGTTTCGAAGGCAGTGACCCCGCAGCCGTTAAATGTCGTCAAGCAGCGAGTCGTGTGGTCCGACTGCAGGATGAACTGTCATCGACGACGCGCGTACTGAGTGATGTGGCACGCGACGTTTGCTCGATTGCCGAAAACCTCTCCAGTGACGCCGAGAACACGGTCAGTCGAAGCTGTAACGTCGCCTCGGCCTCCGCGGAAGTTTCCGTCAAGATGAAGGAGATGGCCCGCGCCACGGAAGACGTTTCAGCGAACGTGTCTTCGGTCGCTGAGGCAATGTCGGAGATGACTGGGACCATTGAAGAGATTGCCGCCAACGCCGAGAAGACCGCGACGGCCGTCGGCAACGCCGCCTCGATGGCAGAGGTTAGCAATCAACGCATCGACGCCTTAGGCTCGGCCGCGTCGGAGATCGGCAAGGTGATCGAAGTGATTCAAGACATCGCCGAACAAACCAATCTGTTGGCCCTCAATGCCACAATTGAAGCGGCCCGGGCAGGCGATGCCGGCAAGGGATTCGCGGTGGTGGCGACCGAGGTCAAGGAGTTGGCGAAGCAGACAGCCGAGGCGACTGACGACATTCGGTCACGCATTGAGGCCATCCAGCACACGACTGCGGAAACCGTTCAGTCAATTGGTGAGATTGCGACGGCGATTCGCAATGTCAATGAAGTGTCAGCGACAATCGCCGCCGCCGTCGAACAGCAGGGCGTTCGTACGCGACAAGCTGCGACGAACGTTGCATCTGCCGCTCATGCAGTCGATACGGTTTCCAAGGGCGTCAGTGAAACGGCTGCGGCCAGCGACGAGATTGCGCGCATCGTGGAAGAAGTCAAGCAGTCCGCTCAGGCCGCGACAGGTCACGTGTCACGTGTCCGTTCGACCGGCAGCGAACTGAGTGATTGCGTTGGTCGCATTTCGAATGTCTTTGGCGAAGCAGGTCAACGCGGCAGTTCGCATGACTACTCGTGTGACCTGGCCACCTAACCGTCGCTACGTGTCGCGG
>JAGQPK010000086.1 GCA_020426755.1 Planctomycetales bacterium | reverse complement strand
CGACGTCGGGGTATCGATAGCCAGAGTTTCCGGAAACACCGCCGCGATAGCGGACGGTTTGATCCGACGTGCCGTGGACGTGCATCACGGGCAAAGGCCGAGATGTCGTCGGCGCCGAAACCACGCCGACAGAACTAACATGCCCGGCATTATCCCATTCAGGCATCGTTCCGGCGGCCGAGGCAACCGCGGCGATTTTGTCTGGCATACTCTGGGCCGCAAAATACGCCATCGAGCCGCCATTCGAGTAGCCTGTCGCGTAAACGCGCGTCGCATCGAACGGGAAGTCGAGTGCGACATCGTCCAGAATCTTGGCAACCAGATCCAGGTCGTCGGCGCGATCCGGTTCGGCAAACACGTTCCAACTTGCGCCATCCGATTGGGGATAGACAACCAGAAACCCTTCGGATTCGGCTACCGCATTCATGTCCGTCAATTCCATCTGGCGGGCACGTGTACTGCCCCAGCCGTGGAAGTTGAACACCAACGGCGCCGTTTCATTCGGCCGATAGTCGCTGGGCACAAACAGAGTAAACGTTCGACTGATGTCG
The DNA here is from genome assembly GCA_020426755.1 of Planctomycetales bacterium. Lineage (GTDB taxonomy): Bacteria > Planctomycetota > Planctomycetia > Pirellulales > Pirellulaceae > JAGQPK01. The sequence continues at coordinate 11,372 of JAGQPK010000086.1, read as the reverse complement.
CCTTGCGTAATGGTGCGCGCGTAGTTTCTTCCGCCCTGCACCGTCGTAGCATGTAAGGCGCACGCCAAGAAACACGCAACCGAAACGGTCATCACGGAGAACCACTTCATGCGGAAGCCTGCGGCGTTCAGCAACGCAACATGAACCCTGACACGCAAACCTCGAAACGACTCTTCCACCGCAGCACCTAGTCCCACAATTCGATCGAACACGCGCACGATCTGGGTGCGCGTGAACTAGAAGCGTTGCACGACCGTAGCGACACGTCATGCGTATGATCCGTAGCGAAACGCGTTATCAACGGTTCGCATCGAAGCGCACCGATTGGTTGCTCCCCTGAGGCGAGTAAGAAAAATCACACAACTTTCTCGCCGCAAGAATCTCGCAATTTTTCGATGCTGTTTTCGACCGCAATCAACCATCAAGCGTGATCGATTGGTGGCGCGATTTCAACCCTATTGGTACTTGAAAAAGTGCGTAGGGATAGGATTTTCTTGCCCAATCCGCACGCCGTTCAGCGCATTTGCTGAACTGCAAAAAGTGAAGCAAGGCGGCGTGTGAAACATCCGATGAAGCGTCCTACGGACAACTAATGACTCGACAGATGGAAATGTCCTGGTATAAGAACAGACTGCCGAGATTGCCTGACCCATCAGATCTTTCCGGCTATCCTGTCTTTCCCCTCTCATGTGTTCGCTAAACTCCCATTTCGGTGAGCCGTGGCGACAGTCTGGATTTCCAGGGATGGAGAGCGGTGGACTTAGATTCGTAGCAACTTATGAGCCATAGCGATTCATGTGGGGGTGGAGTGCATGTTGTCGTGGTACCACCGCGTCAAGGGACTGATATCGGTAGTGGGTAGACGCGCGAGAGCTTCCAATAACTCGCGACGACGTCACGCACGGAGTACCAATAATATCGAGTCATTAGAAGCGCGCGAATATTTCGCTGCGGACGTGGCGCTGAGCGTTCCCTCTGCAGCCAGTCTGGCGGAGTTGACGGCGACATTGGGAATCGAGTTGCCGCAACCGGAAACGGTAGCAGCAACGCCGGCCCCGGTATGTGCGGCCAGCGTCACGAACCGTGACAAGCTGTTGACCAACCTTCCTGCGCCGTTAATCTCCGACTTGAATTACGACGGTCGGTTTAGCAGCGAAGACCTGGTGCTCTATTACCAGGACAAGCAGACGGTCAAGTGGCTGCGCGGAGTGGAATCGGACAATCTCGACGAGACGCTCGATTTGATCTCCAGCCTGCAGTTGTTGGGCTACGAAACGGGCAACACCGTTGGGACGGCGATGCTCTGTTCAAGCGGCCTGGTCGCCAACTTGCCCTCGTCAAGCACCACGGTGTCTCGCGCCTACTACCCGGGCACTAGTGTCGTACGCAGTATCACGTCACATGTGCAATCGAAAACGGACCCTCGCTATCGAGCGGTTCGGCACTTTGACCGTCAAGGCAAACTGCAGTCGGATAGCTTCGAATTGTATCGCGACAATTTGAATCAATTGTATTCCCGCTCCTTCACGGAGTATGACACGAGCGGCAACATTCGCGCTAGCTCAACGCAGGTCTTCGATGAGGCGGGGCAACTCCGCCGCTTGACCTCGACCGCTTATCCGGTCCCCTCGCAGGCCTCTCGCACGACCGACGTTTGGTTCTTTGATGCGTCGGGCAAAACGGTTTCGCGCAAGACGATCTATTACGACTCTCGTGGCATCGAGGTTGGACTGCGGCAATTCGGCTTCGATGGTGGCAAGCCGATCAGCGTAGCGACGGGCACCTACGATTCGAACGGCCAATTGGTGGCTCAATCCATTCTGCCCGCGCCCGCGGACGCCAACGAACAATTTGGCATCGGCTATTCGCAATCGGCCTACCTAGCTCAAATCGACGATGCTTACGCGCAAGCGTTGACGGCGACTGAATCGGCGGTTGTCCAAGTCTTGCGAATGAATCAACTGCCTTCGCAGAGCAATTTGAGTGGCATCATCAGTCAGCTCAATCTGCCAGAAGCCGAGGCATCGCGTTACCGTCGCTTACAGCACTACTTCAATGTGCTTAAGAATCTTTCGAAGTCGCGACTGACGGGTGACTACACGCTGTTCTACAAAGACTTCGCCAATAGTCTGGATCCAGTGACGGGTGACTGGGCCGCATGGTTTTCGAATTTCGTCGAGGCAGAGCATCTGACCATGCCGATCCCGCCGTTAACGGCATCTGTCGTGCGTGACACCCAGGATGCGACGAAAATCGCCAGCTTGGCAAATGCCTATCGACAAAAACTTGGGCTGAATCCTCAGAGCTACTTGGAGGCACTGTTCGAAGATCCAGTGGCCTATGAACAGGGACTGTTGGAAAGCCTCCGCAAAGTGAAGTCCAACATCAAAATGCTGGAACTCCGCGCGCAAAGTGGTGGGGCCCCGGTATTCGACTGGGTCATCGGTGTGGACAGTGCGCAACTGGCGACGATCGGTACACAACCACTTGTTGCCTTGACCTCCCATTACTTCTTTCCCTACGTGAATGGAAAATACATTCTTGATGAAGTCAATGAAGATGTGGTGCGAGAGCGAGTCGAGAAATCACTGACAAACGAGGATGCGATCTATCTGGTCAACATCGAGGTATGGGACATCAACGGTGTCGATCCCGTGCCGATGGACTACATTGCACAACTGCGACGAGCGACCGACCTACTCCACAAGTACAATCCGAACCTGCTGGTTGGCTACTACCGGATGTTGCCGCAGCGTGCCCCCAACGCAACCTATCTAGGCGAAGACTCGCCCGCATACAAGCAATGGCAGGAACGCAATGACATCGTCGCCGACGCAATGCTGGACTCAGTCGACGTGATCTTTCCCTCGCTGTACGTGCTGCACCTAGGAGAAGATAACGAGACGACCGAAGAGCGCTGGAAAACCTTCGCCACGGAGAGCATTCGCGAGTCGCGTCGGATCGCCGAAGGTCGCCCCGTTGTCCCATTCCTGATGTTGTACTATCACCGTAACGGTTTTGATCCGACAACGGGTTTGCCAAATAACCTGAAAGGCAATGAATGGATCGAACCCGAGCTGCTGTATAACCAGATGCTGCAGTTAGATGAACTCGCCGACGGTATGGTGCTCTACAACGACCGTTACCTCACCTGGAATACCCTGGTCACAACCGAGTTGGCTGGAGCAGTCGAGCTTTTCCATCAAACACGGCTGAAGGGCACGAACGACGCGATGCGTGCTCGCTACGATACGCTGATGGCGGCCAACCACTCCGCGTTGCTCGCGAAGTTAGAGGCCGAAAAGACCGTGCGTCTCAAACAATTTGAGCAATCCCGCGCGAGATCGGTCGGCAATACCGCTCAGGCCGATGCCATCGCTGCCGAGATTCAACGGCTAGAGATCGAGATCTCGCGCATGGTTGACCTGTGGACGTTACTGACGACCTAATGCGTCACTCGGAGTCCGCGGTGGCAACAGCCTGCGCTGCGCACTCATTGACCAGCGTTTCAATCTGTCGGAGGAGTGACTGGCGATCAATTGGTTTTGTCGCGTAATCGTCGCAACCAGCCGCCAGACACTTTTCGCGTTCGCCGCCCATGGCGTGTGCGGTCAGGGCAAGAATGGGAACCCGTAGGCCACGCTCGCGTAACAGTGTTGAGGCGTTGTAGCCATCCATCACCGGCATCTGCATGTCCATCAGGACGATATCAAACGGCAGGGGATCAAGGAATTCAGATTCCAAGTCGCCATCGACAAGCAAGCTGCGCACAGCCTCTTCGCCGTTGTTGACAATTGTCACTTCGGCGCCGGCCTTCTTTAGGATAAACGAGATCAGCCGTTGGTTATCCGCACCGTCTTCAGCAAACAAGATGCGCGTTCCGCTGAGTTGCGTTGCGGACATCGCCGCGGGGGATTGCTCGATCCTGGGCACCGACAGGACGGAATAGCCTGAGTCATCTAGGACGGCAAGCGTCTGCAGATCGACCGGATCTAGGGCAATAACGGCCGTAAACGTGCTACCTTTCCCCGGCTCCGACGCAACTTCGATATCGCCGCCCAACATCTGTGAAAGGCGTTTGGAGATCAGCAGCCCCAATCCGGTACCACCGAATTTGCGAGTGGTCGAAGTATCCGCTTGGTTGAATGCGATGAACAGCTTTTCCAGCTGAGCAGGCGTCATGCCGATGCCAGTGTCTTCGATGGCCAGACGTAACGACGGTACGTCGCCCTGCTGATCCAGCTTGATGGACAACCGTACGTGTCCCTTCTCCGTAAATTTAATTGCATTGCCAACTAGGTTGACCAGAATCTGACGCAAACGGACAGGGTCGGAATGAATCGACGTCGGCAATGGGCCATCGTAGCGCAGTAGTAGGCCGACATTCTTGGCCGAAGCGCGAACCTGCATCAGCGCGAGAACCTCACGCGCCAACTGGTCCAGCTCAACAGGCAGATGCTCGATCGTCATCTTGCCCGCTTCAATCTTGGAGAGGTCAAGAATGTCGTTGATAATCGCTAACAAGTGCTCGCCGTTGCGTTGAATGGTGCGGACCATTTCAAGCTGCTTCGGCTGATTTGCCACCGCGTTTTCGTCGTACAACAAATCCGCATAGCCCAGGATGGCCGTGAGCGGCGTGCGAATCTCGTGGCTCATATTCGCCAAGAATTCGCTCTTGGCACGATTGGCCGCCTCTGAAAGCTCCTTCGATTGCAGCAACTCGTGCTCGATCATCTTCTTGGCGTGGATATCCAAGTGCTGACCGATCATCCGTGTCGGCTTACCTTGATGATCGCGTCCCACGACTTTGCCGGTGCTGCGAATCCATTTGTAAGACCCGGACTTCGTGCGAAGCCGGAACTCGACGTCGTACGCGTAGTTCTCGTCGCGCGAAGCAATCGCGAGTTTCTGTTGGCAGAGCGAATGATCGTCGGGATGCAGTGTGTCAAAGAACCAGTCGATCGAAAGTGTCGCCGGCAGGTCGTCGTAGCCGAGCATTTCACGGAACTGATCATTCGTGAAGAACTCACGTTTGACGATATCCCAATCCCAAACACCGACCTGCGCGGCTTCCAATACCAACTGCAAGCGGTCCTTGATCAGCTTCTCAGCAGTGACGTCGATGCGAATCGCGGTGTAACGGGTGACCTCGTTGCGTCGGTTGAGTGTCGGAACAATCGTCGTATCGACCCAATACAACGAGCCATCTTTGGCACGATTGCATATCTCACCGCGCCACACCTTGCCACGGGCAATCGTTCCATACAGCTCTCGAAAGAACTCGGGCGGATGAAAACCCGAGTTGATGATTCGATGATCGCGGCCAATGAGCTCCTCGTAGGAGTAGCCGCTGATTTGACAGAACTTTTCGTTTACGTACGTGATACGTCCTGTGACGTCCGTTTCCGCAACGATGCTCGCCTGATCAATTGCGTACTGCCGAAACTCCAGCTCGCGCCGTGCTTCGTCGATATGTAACAGACTTTCGTTCAGCGCGTTGTGTAGCTCGACATGCTGCTGCTCTCGACGCGCCAGTCCGTCCAGCAACGTATTCAGCTCGCCGCCCAATCGTTCCAACTCGTTGCCCACATCAATCGTGACGTAGGCCGAGTTATCTCCGCTGGCGCGAGCAGTAAGCACGTCCGCGATCGCTCCCAGCGGCTGAATAACTTGCTGACTGAGCACTCGGTAGGAGATCGCTGACAGCAAGACAATGCCTAGCGTCATCAATGAAACCATTAGCTTCATGATGTGCGACAGGTAGTTGGCCTCCATCTGCGTGTCGATGCGTACCAACACGGCGCCATCAGTATGGGCATCCGTACCAGACGAGCCTATCCTGAGTTGCAGTTGAGTTACGACGTCGAGCGAATTCGCATCTGGCCCGCGAACGATTTGTTCTCTGACAGTACGCTGTCGCGCCACATCGCTCAAACAGCGCGGCAACTGAGCGTCCTGCAACTCAGACAGCACTTTGTTCTGCCAGGAAATCCGAGATGAGGCGACAACACGTCGCGGGTTTCCCGCCACGACGATGATGTCCTCAACTCCGGGCTCCGCCGCGGTGTTGGAAACAAACCGATTAAACTGCTCTTGAGCCTGAATCGTCTCGGCAGCGGTCACCACACTTTCGGCGATTAGCCGAGCACGCAACACGACATGCCGGTGGTAGCCGTCGGCGTTAATCTCGCGCAACAACCACCCGCCCGCCAGCGCCAGCACGCTCCCAAGTACCATCAACGGCAAAATCACTTGCCGGCGGAGTGAGGTCAACCTTCCGCTCTCAGTGTTAGGCAAGTGTTCGGTCATGGAGTAGGTGAATAGAATTCCAAGATTGTCTCGGCAATCGTTTCTGCGGTTTGCGATAATTCTAGATCGGGGGAACTGTCCAGAGCTTGATGTGCACGAACTACGGCGGCTTTCATCGATGGTTTGTCGGGTGGCAAGCGATCTGGTTCGAGATCGTAGGCAATCAGACCGTCTAAGCTGCCATGGAAGTCCTCTTCCGACATGCCCGTACGACGGGACATGATTTCGATCGCTTCCTGGCGGTTCGCGATGTAATCCTGAACGGCACGATGGTAAGCGTGCATAAACTTCTGAATGTCCTCTGGACGCTCTTGTAAGACCTCATGTGTTGCGGTCAAACAGTCGTAAACGGTCGTGCGGTTGCCGGACGAATCGAACAATCGCGTGCAGTTTGTTTGGGCCGTGAGTTGTGTTGAAATGGGTGGGTAACACTGTATCGCTGTCAAATCACCGGACCTAAAAGCGGAAGCTAGTTCTGCCTGTGGCATCGGTACGAGCGTCACTTGACTCACGTCGATACTCGCATGTTGCAAAGCCGCATACACGCCAATCACGTCGACCGACATCGATTCATATCCAATTCGTCCACCCACCAAATCATTCAAAGACGTAACCGAAGGCTGGCCAAGCAGTACATCACTACCGTTCGATGCGTCGCATATGTGAATGATCCGGGGCGCGCTCTTCGCACTTTCGGCCAATAGGATGGGTTCCACAATTGAACTCGCCATGATCTCGACATGACGATGTTCGAATGCACGCCGTACATCACCTAGCGACAACAGTTCTACGAGTCGTACATCGAGACCTTCGTCGGCAAAATAACCCCGTTCCTGGGCTAGGAATAGGAATGCATACCCGGGCCAAGGATTCAGGGCGACGTGCAGAGGCGCTACCTCACGCGAGCAGGAAGCGAACAAGAGTGGAAGAACGGTCGCCACCAAGATCCAGGCGATTCGCCAACTTGGGCGAAATTGCATCGTGAAGCTCCCCAGTCCCAGCACCGACATCACGATCTCGATTGGCTTATCGGCTCCCCACAGTGTTCAGCTCACACCGCCCTAACCAACTCGCCCGTATTGAATTCGTGAATGCCTGTTTTGCCTTGAGTGCCCCGTGAAATGTATTTCTACTTCCGAGATTCGCAAGCCGCTAACTCAGATAATTCAGCCGGTGATCTATGCTGATTTGTGGACCTACATATGACGTCAGTTGCGGCAGTGCGAACCAACGTAGTTACCGCAATTCAACCGGTTGCAAACAGAAGGTAGTCGATTCACCCTATGGTCAGTTCATCCAGTCGAAAAGCGAAGATCCTGCTGATCGATGATGATCCAGCGATGGTCAGACTATTGACTAAGTTCGTCGAGCGTGCTTTCGGAGATCGCACGCTGATCGAATCGCTGACGGATCCGCGCGAAGCTCGCGCTCGCCTAAACGAGTCGGTTGTGGACATTCTGATCACCGACCTGGAAATGCCGGGGATCAGTGGGCTGGAGCTGCTACGTTCCGCCAAGCGACGCAACGCGTTTACGCAGGTGCTCTTTATTACCGGACAATCCTCCCAAGACGCTCTTCTCGATGCACTCGAACTGGGTGCAACCGACTATCTACTGAAGCCGGTAGAACATGACGGCTTCCTGGAATTGATCGAACAGGCGCTCTTACGGCACCAGCGATGGCGCGTGGCTCTATCTGAGACGTGGCGTGAACCGGTTGCCAACGTAAAAGACTTTCTGTAAGGCTTACGACGACCCGCCGCGGTCGTGGAAAGAAAGGACCCCGATGTCGACATCAGCCAGTGAGGATTCCTGGATCTATTCCACGTTTGGCGATGATCCCGATCTTGGCGAACTCGTAGAAATGTTCGTCGACGAAATGGAACAACGCATCGCTTCGTTCCAGAACGCCTTTGAACAAGGCGACCTAAACACGCTCGGTACACTCGCGCATCAACTCAAGGGCGCGGCAGGCAGTTATGGATTCAACCAATTGACACCTGCCGCTTTTGATCTCGAACAGTCAGCTCGCAGCCGCTCCAGCGCCGAGGCCATCGAAGCCTCGCTCGATCGACTGACTCAGTTGTGTCAGCGGACACGAGCCGGCGCGCCTGACAACGCGTAAACAAATGATCTAATCGCGCACGTCGCAGTCATTTCGCCGGCGATCGATTCCTCACGGGTTAGCTCACCGGCCTCTACTGATCAGCTGCGAACTCCACAATGCGACTACGAGCGGCGAAGACGCAGCAGAGCCGGCAGCGCACACAGTAACAAGCCAATGCTCGTCGGCTCTGGCACGGCGCTGATGTGAATTCGCGCCAACGGGCTGCTCCCGAGCGCGCTCGTGATCGATGTGCCGGCAGCGGTATCGGAGTTCAAGAAGTTGTCCAGATTCACGGACATGTTGACAACACCGCCTTCATCGCTCGACGTACCGCCTAGCGCGGAGAAGGCGGCACCCATCGCGTTGCTGACTTCGGTGCCTGCGTCGTACAGTCCGTTGCCCATGATGTCGATAGTGATCGGACCAGCAAAACTGCCATCGGCATTGAAGACCTCATAGCCCATCGGATCCATGTTGCCAAAGAACGTATCGTTCGAAGGAATCACCATCGACGCGAACGAAAGGTAGCGGTTCGACGCCGGATCCATCACGTCAATCATCTGAGTGACGGAGTCGCCCGGATCGAACACCGGTGCCCCGGGAAATCCGGCCGGCGCTGTCACGACTGCCCCTTGTCGACTACTGCCGTCCCCGTTCATCACAGAGTTAAATAGCGCGCCCAGCGGCGCCGGATTCCCCTCTTCGGCAATCATTTCCAATTCGCTGGATGCCGTCGCCCCCATGTCAAACAGGTCGAATCCGCCATCATGAAATCCCAGCCAAACCGGTGTGAAGTAGTAACCTCCGGCGGGTTGGAGGTTCTCGATCATGATCTGCAGGCCCGCTCCCTGCGCAGGCGTTAGGACGCCCGCAGTGAACATTGTTATGACTGCCGTAAGTACGAAAACGACGCGCTTCATCTCTGACATCTCCCCAGCTTGAACTGATACACACCCGATCTAAAAACTGCCAACCATGATCACATCGTGGAGCGCCGCCAACGTCAGTGTTTAACGTTGCGAACCTACGCTGGGCCGGCAATTCGGGTTTTACAGTCACTTAGTCGCGCACCAGGAAAGACCCTTACAATGTTTTTTCAAAATCACTGATTCGTCCACGGACACAGGGCGACTACACTGGCAAACTCGACACGTCGTTGTGAAAAATGCGACCGCGGCACTGCTGTGCCAGAAAAATACCCGTGACTGATCAACCGCCACCAGCTAGTGCTGACTCACCTGATCCGCAGCCGAACGCAACGGACCAGACGCCCGCCGCGCGCGCTGCCCTGCAGTGGTTGGCCGAGTACGGCGACGATCTTTATGCCTACGCTGTGGGTCGAGTCGAGAGCGCTCAGGTCGCAGAAGAACTCGTCCAAGACACGTTCTTAGCAGCGGTTAAGAACCACGCCCAGTTTCAGCAGCGATCGCAACCACGCACCTGGCTACTGGCCATCCTTCGCCACAAACTGATCAATCATTATCGCCAACGGTCCCAACGTAAAACTCAGTCACTGGATGACGTTGAACGAGTCGACTACTTTGGCAAGAAGGGCGAGTGGCGAGATCCGCCCAGCAAGTGGGCAGCGCCCGATGCGTCGCTAGAAGACCACGAGTTGTGGGAAGTGTTTCGCAAGTGTCTCGCGTTGCTGCCTGGTCCGCTTGCAGAAATCTTCGTGCTTCGAGTGATCGATGAAGTGAAATCGGAAAGTATTTGTAAGACTTTGCAGATTTCCGCCTCTAACTTTGCAGTCAGAATGCACCGCGCGCGACTGGCTCTGCGTGGCTGCGTGGGCAAAAACTGGTTTGGAGAAACCTGACCGTGTCGCTATTCAAAGCAATTCGCATGCTGCTGGCGTTGCATTGCGACGAATCGACGCTGTTGATCTCGTCCGGACACGATCGCAATCTGACCCGCATCGAACGCTGGGCAGTGCGTCTGCATTTGATTAGCTGCCGATCCTGTCGCCGCTTTCGGCAACAGTTGACGTTGCTCCATCGGGCAGCCAAGCGTTTAGGCAACTTCGCAGTCGGACAGAAACTGCCAGCCACCGTCCGGGCACGAATCGATCGACGCATTCGCGCGGTGCGTGAGTAGTCGTTATCTCGAGAGCTCGTGCTGCTGCAGTTCGCTGAGCGACTTTATCCCGCCACGGGCGAGGCCCAGCAGCGCGTGCAGTTCGTCTTCGCTGAACGTCGCCTCTTCACCCGTGCCCTGCACTTCGACGAAGCGACCTTTGCCAGTCATCACCACATTCATGTCGACGGCGGCAACCAGATCTTCTTGATAATCGAGATCCAGCAGAGCGACGCCATCGACTAAGCCGACACTCACCGCGGCCACTGAATCGATGATCGGCGCCGCATCCGCATTTGGCAACAGGTCCTGCTGCCGCAACGATTCAATCGCATCGTGTAGCGCAAGGTAGGCGCCAGTGATGCTTGCGGTGCGTGTCCCACCGTCGGCCTGCAAGACATCGCAGTCCACCGTGATCATCTGCTCACCCAACGCCGTCAGGTCGACGATCGCGCGGAGACTGCGGCCGATCAGCCGCTGGATCTCGGTGGTGCGACCATCGATCTTGGCACCGCGGTCACGCGGCTTGCGAGGGCGAGTGCTGCCGGGCAGCATATTGTATTCGGCAGTGACCCAACCTTTCCCCTTACCTTCCAACCACGGTGGCACCCGCGGCTCGATGCTGGCGGTACAGAGGACGATTGTGTTACCCGAGCTATACAGGTAACTACCTTCGGCGTGTCGGGTAAAACCGCGCTGGACCGAAATGGGCCGCAGCTGGTCGGCGAGACGTCCATCGTGCCGCGTCATTACTGATCCTTCGCTTCGGTGAGCAGCCAGACCATCAGGCCCTTCTGCGCGTGCATACGATTCTCCGCCTGATCGATGATACGACTCTGCGATCCGTCGATCACTTCGTCCGTGACCTCCAAGCCGCGATG
>JAGQPK010000869.1 GCA_020426755.1 Planctomycetales bacterium | reverse complement strand
AAATCGTTCGCAAACGACGGTTGCCCAAGTGATCAATGTCGTCGATCTCGGCCATACCGCCGGTCGCGCTCAAGTCGAGCAGATAAGCGATCGCCGCAATCATGTCCTCAGGACGCAGCGTCATCTCTTGCTCGGAGACGCCGAGATTCAGCTTGCGGTTGATGCGGAAGCGACCGACGCGACCCAAGCGATAACGATTGACGTCGGTGAACTTCTCGGAAAACAGCTGTCGAGCCTTTTCTAGCTGCGGCGGGTTACCGGGACGCAGACGTTGGTAGATCCGCAGCAGGGCTTCTTCGTGGCTGGAAGTCGAGTCGTCGGCCAAGGCGTTGAACACCAAGGGGACCTTCGGCACCTCCATCACCTCGACCTGCTTCACACCGGAAGTGCAGATGACTTCGGCAGCATTCTTGGTGATCTTCTGACCGGCCTCGACGATGATTTCGCCGGCCCGATCGGAACCGCTGGGGTACACCACGTCGTCAACTGCGATCTTGCCTTCGACCTTCGGAATGCTGCGGCTGTCAGCGATCTTCTCGACGCTGGTCGGATAAAACGCACGGATCAATTCGGCATCGTTGCCGTACTTGGGATCCATTGCCCGCAGCAGCGTCATGGCCGAGAACTTGCCGCTCTGATCGATACGGACGGAGAGGCTGTCCTTCTTGGTGACGTTGACTTCGATCCAGCTACCGCGCTCAGGAATGATACGGCAACTCGGCAGCTTACGATCCGAGGTGGCGTCCTGCTCCATCACGAAGTCGACACCGGGGCTACGGTGCAACTGGCTGACGACGACACGTTCGGCACCGTTGATGATGAACTCACCACCGCCGAGCATGATCGGCATGTCGCCCAGATACACTTCCTCCTCGATCGGCTGCTCTTTGTTCAGACGCAGCCAAACGCGGAAGGGACGACCGTACGTCAGCCGCAATTGGCGACATTCTTCGGGCGTGTAGCGGGGCTTGCCCAAGTCGTAGCGCACATACTCGAGACTTAATTGCTTGTCATAGCTTTCGACCGGAAAGATCTCGCGCAGGACACTTTCGATGCCTTGATCTTTGCGGTCCTCGGCAACGTCTTCGTGTTGCAGGAATTCGCTATAGCTGCGAGTCTGGATTTCCGTTAAATCAGGTGCCAGGTGCTGATCACGACCGCTACCGAAACGACGAACTTCCCGGGTTTCAAGACGTCGCTTAGCTGAGATGGCCATACGCGCAGATACTCCTTGAGGTCTGAAATTCAGCCGCCAATGCCAGCGATGTCGTTCATGAGAGCAGGGCTCAAGTCCGACAAGCTGATTGCTCTTCGAGGTGAGTTGTGGCTCACTGGTTTGCACGGTGAGCCATTGCTCACTGTGACGCACACTGTTCGCTGCCGCTGAGCAACCACCCCGTACTCCGTGGCAACTTGACCAGTGACAATGTCAGTGGAAATATCCAGGTCGGCGGGACAAGAATGCGGGCCGACAAGCCGACTAAACGAAGAGAGCTCCCGCTGCGCCGGTCCCTGAGGAACTCGAACGCAAGGCCGTGCTGGATGACGTTCCGCGCTGAGCGCGCATCGCCTCGTCGCACAACGCAAATCGCCGCAGCTCACGTGTAGGCCCACCGAGTCATCACGGCCGGCGCCCGTCGAACCTACCAAAGACAGGCTGATCGAATGGCGGCTGGCGGGGATTGCGGAATCGTCGCAATCCGCAGCACGAAGCTGACGGTGGACGCGAACATGGCTACGGTTCACGTACAGGGGATGCCCAATCAAGTACCGCGTCCAGCCAACGTTGCCTGGAAAAGGCAACGTCACATGCGACGCGGGTTGTCGTTGTCGTTTGTCTTGACGCGTTGCTGTATTCGCAGCCTCGCCCAAACTGGCGCACGGCAGGGAGAGAGCGACCGCTCGTTCACCCTGCGCATACCTCCAGCCTTGACGAATCGCGAACGAACGCGCCGCCCAAGCCTTCATCCGAATCGCTGAGGATTCGATTCCCAAACCGGTCCTGCCTGCCGACCGAACTTCCTGAGAGGGAGCACGCGGTCGGCGTGAGGTTGCATAGAAACTACGAGCGCTACTTGATTTCGACAGAGGCACCGGCCTCTTCGAGCTTCTTCTTGACGCTCTCGGCATCTTCCTTCGAGACGCCTTCCTTGACCTTGCTGGGAACGCCTTCGACCATGTCCTTGGCTTCCTTCAAGCCCAGGCCAGTGATGCCGCGGATTTCCTTGATGACGCCGATCTTGTTGGCGCCGAAGCTGGTCATGACGACGTCAAATTCGGTCTGCACTTCAGCGGCACCGCCGCCGTCGCCGCCAGCGCCGCCCATCGGCATGGCCATGATCGCGCCACCAGCGGCCGGCTTGATATCATAAGCATTCTCGAGGTAATCGCTCAATTCCTTGGCCTGCTTGAGCGTCAGCTCGGCAATCTTGTCACCGAGCGACTTAATGGCTTCGGAAACCTCGATGGTTGCGGTTGCTTCGGACATGGTTGGACCGGATCCTTTCTTACTGAGCATCGCCCCAAGAGGGCTTTCGACAAACAGCGGGGGCGATGCGAAATAACTAAAATGAGGGAATGTGTAAGTTAAACAAGTCGGATGGGTGCGACAGGGTTTGGCCCTAGCCGAACTCCCCAGGATCATGGCCGGTGTGAGCGGATCCCGGATGGGGCGTCGTGACCGGCCCGGAAAGTTATGATGCTTCGCCAGCCGGCGCGCTGTCGCCCTCCTCTGACTTTG
>JAGQPK010000868.1 GCA_020426755.1 Planctomycetales bacterium | reverse complement strand
GCTAGAGTCGGAAGTTCGAGCACACTGGCGACGGCTTGTTCAGCAGGTTCGCCGTTCGTGACACTGCTGCTCAACAGCGAAACGACGACAGCAAATGCAATTGCCATCGTGGCCAACAGTTGGTTGCGAGGTGACATCAAGCACGAACGCATCACGCAGCAGACCCCTTTATTAAGGCGGGAGCAAATGGCGTCTGACACAGGCAGCACGGGGCAACTGCCAATTAGGTGGGAAATCCGTCGGTCCTAGGATAACAGTCTCTGGGCGATTTGTCACGACGCATAAACGTGGACAATCATTGGGATCGGTATCGGCTCGCCAGGTCATCTCCCGCATGCAGCTAAGAACGTTGCGTCCAACGTGCCGAGATCTGATAGATGAGCAGCGAGATAATCAACAAGCTACCGACGGCAATGGGCTTGAGTTCCTCCATGCGCCAATATCTGGTGACTAGCAAACGCGTTTCGTGAATAAGCACAAGTCCGAGCGTGGTGCCAACCAGATTGCCTCGGCCACCGTAGATGCTCGCCCCACCGACTACGACCGCAGTGATCACGTCCAACTCGAATCCCTTGCCAACGTCAGCTTGTGCCGAGTCGAAACGAGCCACATAGAGCAGCCCTGCCAGTCCGGCACCGAGACCGGACAAGGTGTAGATGGCGCATTTGAGCCTTGCTACCGGCGTTCCCGAGAATCGCGCTGCGCGCTCGTTTAAGCCAAGTGCGTAGAGATACCTTCCCCAACGAGTTGCGGCCAAAATAACGGAAGCCCCAAGTACGAGGATGAGAAATGTCCACGCTGGGATCGTCATCCCCAAATAGGTAGCACGGGCCACTTGCGTGAAGGCACTACCAAACCCAGAAAACGGACGTCCCTGGCTAAGCCCTTCGGCAACACCACGGTACGCAGCGAATGTCGCCAGCGTGATGATTAGCGGATGAACGCGCGCACCCGCGATCAGGCAACCGTTAAGCAGACCGCAGACCGTGCCGGCCAACAAACAGGCAATGCTGGCAATTAACAGACTTCCTGTCGCCTGCTGAACCATTCCAAAAGTCACGGCCGCCAGGCCCATCGTCGAACCCACGGATAGATCGATGCCGCCCGTGATAATGATGGCCGTCATCATCACCGCCAGGATGGCGACTTCCCAGGCCTGCCGCGCGAAATAAGCCTGCGTGCTCAGCGACGTAAACCCCGGCACTAGCTTCTCAGCGATGACCAAGAGGATGCCAATCACCACCAGCAGGACAGTTTCGTGTCCGGCAATGGAGCGCAGCCAGCGTGAACCACTCATGCGGAATCTCCTTCCGCCCGTCGATTTGCACGCGACAAGGAGTCGGCGACTACAGTCATCAGAATGAAGCTGCCTTGAATGGCTTTCGTCCACTTCTCGCCCGCTTCACCAATATCGAGAAAGGTCAACACGGGGCGCACCATCGTCATCAATACCACGGCTAACAACACGCCGCAAACCGAACCGCGTCCGCCGGCAACAGCGACACCGCCGACGACCACACAGGTGACAACGAGAAGCTCGAATTCGGCCCCAATACCAGCTTCGATTTTCGGCAGGCGCGGCACATCGACGAGCGTCGCGACCGCGGTCAGAAATCCCGTGTAAGCAAAGGCAAATCGCTTTAGACGATCGATAGGCAACCCCGCCATCTCCGCTGCGTGCGCGCTGCTGCCCACCGCGTACAAGCGACGTCCCCAGGGTGTGCGGTGAAGCAACAACAGTTGAGCAACGATGACGGTGATCGCCACATAGATGCTCAGCGGAATGCCGCCCCAGCCACGCTTGGCCGCGTCGGTCAGGATTAACGGCAGATGCGAAATATTTTCGCCGCCCATCACCCAGGTGGTCACACCGCGCAGGCCCGTCAGCAAACCGAGCGTGACGATGATCGACGGCACGCGTCCCCACGTCACGAGACAGCCAGTTAGCGTCCCGACGCTGGTGCCTAACAACAGCGTCAGTGCCGCGCCGACACCCAAGGGCCAAGCAAGCCGCTCTGCAGACAACGTCATTCCCATCGTGGCTGCACAAATCGCCGTGAGCGACCCCACCGAGATGTCAATTTCGCCCGTGATCACGACCAACATCACACCGCAGGAAACGATCACTGTCGGAGCGGCTCGGACCGCAATGTCGCGCCAATTCTCCCACGCGGCGAAGCGTGGATCGACCCAGCAGACGATCAACGTCGTCAATCCAATCAAAAGTAACAGCCCGAATTCACGCGACAACCACAAACGGTTGCCAGCTTTGGTCGGCAGTGCATGATGATGATCGCTCATGCCGAGCCCTTCCCCTTCACGAGCGGTCGACCGTCCGGCAATGCCATCTGCAAAATCTCTTCCTGTCGTGCCTGAGGCCCCGGCAGTTCGCCCACGATTCGACCGGTTCGCAAGACGACGATGCGGTCGCACAACGCTAACAACTCTGGCAACTCGGAAGAAATCACTAGCGCCGCGATGCCGTCACGTGCAAGTTTGCGTACGAGCTGATGCACCTGCGCCTTCGCGCCGACATCGACCCCGCGCGTTGGCTCATCAAGGAGCAAAACTTTCGGCTGTCGCGCAAGCCACTTACCAATCACTAGCTTTTGCTGATTGCCCCCGGACAACGCCGCTGCAGCCGAGTCGACACTCGCCGTCTTCACTTGCAGGTCACGAATTAAATTATTGACGAGGTTCCTTTCGGGCCGACGCTGGATGAGCCCCCAGCGGGTCAGCGACTCGA
>JAGQPK010000867.1 GCA_020426755.1 Planctomycetales bacterium | reverse complement strand
CACGGTGCAGAATGCAGCCGACGCCGTCAGCGACTTCATCGACGGCATCTTCTAAACCCAAAGTAACCACCGAGTGTCACATCGGTTAAACCGAAAGGCCCGAGCGAAACCGCTCGGGCTTTTTTTTGCGCGCTTCAACGCCAGTAGTTCCCCCTCCCGTAGCTGGCATCCACTTCGGGAAGCGCAATACCGGGAGGGGGCGGGGGGAGGGAACCGTGTCGCGATTTCGTCTTGCGCATTCGCTTGTAGATGAAACACAGCCATAAGTCGAAAACACTTCGGTGCAACTTCCTACGCTGCGACTGTCGCCCTCCCCCTGAATCCCCCTCCCGCACTGCGCGCTATAAGACAGTTGAGACTCACTTGCGGGAGGGGGAACAGCGCGGGAATTGGATTGAGGAATGATGATTGTGGATTTCTGATTGAGGAATCCCATTCAAAAATCAACAATCCGAAATCAGCATTCATAAATCTTCAAGAGAACCGCGGCTGGCGCCCTGCGGCGAACTCGTGAAGAACCGCGGCTAACGCCTTTCGGCGAATCCGCGGTGGATCGAAACGCATGACATCGACGCAAGGTGGAACTGCCGAACGCAGGCTATGCCGTCCGCCGCGCCGCTGAACCCGTTGGCTCCGCGGTGGTGCGGCCAGGGTTCGGCTGAATGGTACGTGTGAGCAGCGCGATCGCGGTAGGCCGGTGCTTTGACGCCGCAGTTCCAGGCCCCTGTTTTTTCCAGAGTACGTAGCCTTCCTCGAACCACTGGCCGTGTTTGCCACACGCTTGGCAGTGGCAATTGTGTGAATCTTCCCACTCAACATCCCAGTGACGACAGTATTGTACGGGTGCGCAAATCATCGTTTGCTCCTTCCTTGATTCCAATCGCGAACAAACGGGCAGCGGAAAAGTGCTGCCCCATTGCGACCGTCATTGTTCGCGGCCGGTGTGACACGTTAGGTCCGTGCCGCACACAAGAGTTTGAATTTGTCTGGAGGCGGGCGGGGAATTGCAGCGCCAGGACGCAAAAAAAATCACGCGCGTGAGAACTCGCCTAGGCAAAAACCAGCAGACACACCAGCAAACAGAGTCCAATGAATCCGAGCAAAAAGAATAGAAATGCCAAGCGGGCGCGGCGTACGCCCTGTTCGATCATCGGCAGGTACTCTTGCCCCTGGTCGTGTTTGCGGATGAGAGTCCTCGCGTTGTTGGCGCAGGCTGACGTGACCAAGATGAGCACGGGGGCGAGGAAGGAAAGTGCACCGAATAGCCGGGCATTCTTGGCATGCTTTTGGATTTGCCAAAGCACGTTGGGGTCGACCGCCTGGGGCGGGATGTTCGGAACTGTCTGCGGTGTCGCGGAGGTAACTTCCGGTACAGGTGGCTGATATGGATTGTCCGAGGACATACGCTGGCGTGATCCATCGCAAGGAAACTGAGGCGAGCTACTTACACTGTGCTTGTAATACCCGCCAGCAATAAATTAGCCTGTTGTCGATCACTTGGGTACAGTTTGGGGGCGACGAAGTCACCAACTTGGGGTGGGTGTTTATGGATTTTCACATTGCCAGCACGTTCGGCCTGCTGTTGGGCGTCTCGCTACTCGCGGGGTTGCTGGCGGAATGGATGCACTTGCCGAAGGTAACGGCGTATTTGCTCGTTGGGCTTGCGCTGGGGCCCAGCGCGTTGGACCTGATTCATGTCGACCACATTCATGCCTACGAGCCCATGCTGCAGTTGGCGATGGCACTGGTCTTGTTTGCGCTCGGCTGTCAATTCCCGATGCGGCGTATCCGGAGACTGGCATCACGGGGCTTGATGTTGTCGCTCGGCGAACTGGCCTTCACCTTTATTGCAGTCACGACAGGACTCTTGTTGATCGGCCAATCGGTGTCGGTTTCGATTGTGTTGGGCGCACTCGCATTGGCAACCGCGCCGGCAACGACCGTTCTCGTTTTCAAAGAGTATCAATCTGAGGGGCCGGTTACCGAGTACGCGAACTTTCTAGTGGCACTTAACAATCTGGCGGCAATCGTCGCCTTTGAGTTGGCGATGCTGGGAGTGTCGGCACTTAGTAACGACGGACATTTATCGGTTTGGTTCGAGGCGGTCTTGCTCGCCCGCAGCATTCTGGGTTCGATCGTATTCGGAGTCATTGCCGGCGTGCTGATGAGTTTCCTTTGCGGCTTGATTTCGACGGGTCGCTGGCTGGTGTTGCTCGTCGCGCTGACAACCTTCGTCTTGGGCTGGTGTGAAACGCTGGACGTGCCTTACCTGTTGACGTTTTTGATTATGGGCATGACCGTCGCCAACCTGTCGGATATTGCTTCTCGGATTGTCGAGGAATTGGATCACTTGACCGGCTTGTTGTGCGTGTTGTTCTTCACGGTACATGGCGCGGAACTTGATATGAGCGCCTTTCTGGCCTTGGGACTCGTGGGCGGTGTCTATGTGATCTGTCGTATTCTGGGCAAATATTGGGGCGCGCGAATTGCCGCGGTGGTTAGCGATCAATCGGTGGAAGTGCAACGTTGGCTCGGGGCGACCTTATTGGCACAGGCCGGCGCCGCGATCGCGTTGTCGACAATTGCTGTGCATCGCAATCCGAATTTGGGGTTTGCGGTCCAAACGGTCATACTCGGTTCCGTCGTCGTCTTTGAGATTATCGGCCCGTTGATGATTCGTGCGGCAGTTTTGAATGCAGGTGAAGTGCCGATTCGCGAGGCGATTTGGCATCGCAGCAATACGGCCGGCG
>JAGQPK010000866.1 GCA_020426755.1 Planctomycetales bacterium | reverse complement strand
CCTGCCGGGCTTCGGGATCATCTCGGAGCTCGTCGCGGTCCACAGCCGCAAGCACATCTTCGGCTACAAGGCCATCGCGCTGAGCTCGGTCGCGATCGCGATCATCTCCTTCATCGTGTGGGGCCACCACATGTTCGTCTCCGGCATGAACCCGGTCTTGGGCATGACCTTCATGGTTTCGACGATGATGATCGCGCTGCCTAGTGCCGTGAAAACATTCAATTGGCTCGGCACGATCTGGGGCGGACGCATCTACTTCACGACTCCCATGCTGTTTGCACTGTCGTTCGTTTCGATGTTTGTGATTGGCGGTTTGTCCGGCATCTTCATGGCGGCAACTCCTGTCGACATCTTTATCCACGACACCTACTACATCGTGGCTCACTTCCATTACGTGTTGTTCGCCGGAACGGCGATGGCCGTCTTTGGAGCGATCTACTTCTGGTTCCCCAAAATGTTTGGGCGAATGATGAACGAACCGTTGGGCAAGGTTCACTTCTTCC
The DNA here is from genome assembly GCA_020426755.1 of Planctomycetales bacterium. Taxonomy (GTDB): domain Bacteria; phylum Planctomycetota; class Planctomycetia; order Pirellulales; family Pirellulaceae; genus JAGQPK01. The sequence continues at coordinate 2,247 of JAGQPK010000866.1, read as the reverse complement.
TGACGTTCGTCTTCCTCAATGGCACGTTCTTCACCATGCACATTCTGGGTGCCGCCGGCTTCCCACGTCGCTTGGCCGATCCCTATCAGTACGAGACGTTCCGTCACTTGCTCCCGATGAATCGATTCATGACTTGGTGTGCCATCGGTATGGTTGCGTCGCAGGTCATCTTCGCGTTCAACTTTGTGTGGAGCATCTTCTTCGGTCCTACTGCGGGCCGGAATCCGTGGAATGCCAATGGTTTGGAATGGATGGCGCCAAGTCCTCCAGGACACGGCAACTTCGATTTCCAGCCTGTTGTATACCGTGGTCCGTACGAATACGGTTCACCCGAGACGGAACTGGATTACTATCCGCAAACTCAGCCGCCGCCAGCCGGGGTCTCCTCGGCGCCGAAGGCTGATCACTAACGAAAACTAACCTTGCTCATTCAATTGGCAGAGGGCATTTAGCGGTTGATTGTGCCGTTGAGTGCCTGCCGATTGAATCATCCTTTCCTAACCGCAGTCCCTTCACCTGAAGTTCATTTCCGTGTCGTCCTCCTCATCCAGCAGCAGCGTCCCGAGCCGCCTGCCTCATGGCTTGGCCATGGTGTTGGTCGCGCTGACGTTTCCGCTGATCTGGGTGGGCGGACTGGTTACGACATACGATGCGGGGATGGCGGTGCCGGACTGGCCAACGACCTACGAACACAACATGTTCTTGTATCCGCTTAAGTCTTGGTTGAGCGGCCCTTGGGACTTGTTTATCGAACACGGACACCGGTTGCTCGCGTCCTTCGTCGGCTTCATCACAATTGGGGTCGTCCTGGTGACGTGGATGTACGACGAACGCAAGTGGGTGCGTTGGTTCTCGCTATCTTGCTTGGCGCTGGTCGTGCTTCAAGGGCTGTTGGGCGGGATGCGAGTGCTGTTCGATCAAAACCTGCTCGCCCGCATTCATGGCTGTGTCGGTCCACTGTTTTTCGTCGCTGCAGTTGCCCTGGCCGCGTTCACTTCAACTTGGTGGCGCGACGCATCCGCGCCGACGGCGACTCATCGCTACACGAGAACGGCGACCGTTACGGCGGCGATGGCCTACTTGCAACTCGTGCTCGGTGCGCACTTGCGTCACTTGTCTTACAACTGGCCAGCCAGTGTCTTTTCGGTGTTGGTCGCCGCTCACTTACTTGTCGCCGTTGCCTTGCTCGGTCATGTGCTGCTAATGGCTTGGCGCGTTTCGACGCAGAGTGACCTACGAAGTTTGCAACTTGTACGTCGCCCGACGAACATCTTAACGACGCTCGTGTTGCTGCAATTGATTCTCGGGGCAGGCGTCTGGCGCGTGAAGTACAACTGGCCTGACTGGCTGCCGCAGCCCTCAAGCTGGCAGGGGCATATTGTCACTGCGGAGGGTACGCTGCAAATCGTTACCGTAACGGCGCACGTCGCCGTGGGCTCACTCATTTTGGCGATGGCAGTGCTGGTTGCCCTGCGAGCATCCCGGTTATTGCAGGGAACGGAAGCGGCCGCAGCTGCAGACATCTCCCCTTTGACTCTAGGAGTGACACGATGAGCACGGGTACGCTCCTACAGGTCGATACAGAACATAACGTCGGTGCGTGCTGCGAAGCGACTTCCGCGCACGCGTCGAGTCGACTGGCGGATTATGTCGAACTGACCAAGCCGCGAATTCTCTCGATGGTGCTCGTCACGCTGATTCTGACTAGCATCATTGCAACGTGGGGCCAGCCGAATCTGCGTCTGCTAATTCACACATTGATCGGTACCACGTTAGTAGCTGGTAGCGCAAGCGTGTTCAATCAATGGTTCGAACGGCATCTCGACGCAATGATGCGTCGCACCGAAAATCGCCCATTACCCGCTGGCAGACTCGGCCACTGGGAAACATGCACGATCGGTGCCGTCGCGGTCATCGCGGGACTACTGCACTTGTATTTGACCGTGGGCCCTCAACCGACGTTCTGGGCCGCGGGCACTTGGATACTTTATGTGGTGGTCTACACGCCGCTGAAGACTCGGACCTGGCTGAACACGTTAGTTGGCGCCTTTCCCGGCGCGATGCCAATCCTGGTGGGTTGGACAGGCGTCGGCGCCGAACTCGACATGCGGGCCTGGTGTCTCTTCGGACTCGTGTTCTTCTGGCAGTTTCCGCACTTCATGGCAATTGCTTGGTTATATCGCCATCAATACAGCCAGGCGGGCATGCAGATGTTGACGGTGGTCGATCCGACAGGCCGCCGAGCCG
>JAGQPK010000865.1 GCA_020426755.1 Planctomycetales bacterium | reverse complement strand
GCACGCCATGAAGCCTTTGCACCTTGTCATTCGTCAGGCAGAGTTCTTGCGTTGCGTACGTATGATTCTACTTGATCCGAGTCGCATGGCGGTCTGCCGCGTGCGGCGACGTGAAACCGGCGAGGCACTTGAGTTTCTGCTGGATCATTGGACATTGTCCGAGGCGACGCCTAATGGCCAAGACCTGCCGCCGCTGTCGGATTGGGGCGTTATCACCAAAGACTTCGACCAGGCGATGAGTCCGCAAGCTCTGCTGAAACGAGTGCAGCCGAAGTCATCTCAGTCGGTCGTCGGCATTTGTCTGCAAGCAGAAAACCCCAACGCCTTTCCGACGTTAGTGTTTGATCAAGGAACGTGGAGAACGCCCGAATCAATTCGCTTCGTCGGTGCCGGCATGCTTACGCTGCCAGATGTGTTCGATGACTCTGCCGTGACGCTGCGTGAATCTCGCACGGCAGGAGCCCTGGGACCCTTGTTTCCCCGCTTGAAGGCGTCATCGATTGCCTTGATCGGCGCTGGACGAGGTGGGCAGGAACTGGCGCGGCAGTTCGTGGCGGCGGGGCTGCGGAGGTTGACGGTCGTTGATGCGGACCGCCTGGCGATCGAAAACTTAGATGCCATGCCTTTGGCTCGTGTCGCGGATTTGGATTGCAACAAAGGGGAGCAATTGGCCGCGGCGCTGCGTCAAAATCAACCCGATGCCACGATCTCTTGGACTCCACGTTCGATCTGGCACCCGGAATCACTGCGAAAATTGCGTGAAACACGCGTCGACGCAGTTTTTAGTTTTGTCGATCGGGACGCAGCGCGATTGACCGCAGCTCGGCTATGTCAAGAAACGACCACCGTACACATCGATATCGGCACCAACGTTCAACGTAACGCCGATGGCAGCCGCAGCATGACAGCCGACATTCGGCTGTTCGAGCCGCACGAAGGATGTGTCGCGTGTGTGCCTCCCATGGATGACCTGTCTGATGTGCTCTATGAGATTGCCACGCCCGAGGACTGCCTGCACCGCGGTGTTCCCGTCGCCTGGCACGAGCAACGTGCCGGTAGCTTACTCTACTTGAACTCGTTCGCGTGCGCCATCGCAATAGAAACTTGGTTCGCTTGGCTGGCTGGCAAACTGCCGACATCGCATTGGGTCCGCGTTGAGTGGCCCGAATTTGGTTTACCGGAAGTGCGAGCGGGATCCGTTGGACCACGGCAGGATTGTTCGTTCTGTAAATAGTCGAAATAGCTTGCGCTGCTTTCCGTCACGGCAATTTGATCGTTACAGGGGGCACGACCATGGACTCAATAAACACCAGCAACCCAATCGACAGCCTTATCTTCCACGGGAACGATGGCGAACGAGTCGTCGTGCGGTGTGGTCGAACCGGGTGCATCGCTGAACTCTCGTTGCCCGGTACGGCGCCCGGCGACTTGGAGGCCGAGATTCTGATTCAGCATCGTGACACTCAGGGTCGCGCCGTCGGACCGATCACCACGTTGTGTCGTCACGTCGTCACAGTCTTGCCGCTAACTCATTGTGGCCAACTTGTCGGCCGCTTCTGGCTGCCCGAACGTATTCGCTGGCCAGCCCTGGTGAACTGCTTCGTGCGGCTTGGTAAGATTCGCAGTTCATTGAATCAATGATAAGCATCGGTAAGCAGCGGCGATAGCCGGCCACGGTGTTTGGAGGATTTGCATGGTCCCCGAGGTGATACGCCAACGGTTGATTAAGGCCGTCAACGATTTGTATTCCGGAAATCCATCACTCTATACAAACTGGCGCGGCACGGGGGATGGACTTGCCCCTCAAGTCTCGCAACTTCCTCAAGCCCCTTGCGTGGCTGTTGTTCAGTATGCGCGGTACTGCGATCCCGATGACGCGCTGCTGACGTCCCTGTTGAATGTCGTGCTCCGCGAGCAGGGTGAGTTGGCTGAGGAGTTTGGTGTTAAGACGGCCGCTCGTCTAAATCTGGAACAAATCGGGAACGCTCTGGTGCAGGAGCACGACCAGCAGTTTGCCCAGTTGATTCGTGCGTTGTTGTGGACAGTGGATGCTGAGTGCAATCGTCGCCGCGCTGTTCAGCAAAGGTCACTTGGGAGCGAAGACGATCGATTTGCGCACGTCGCGTTTGTGTCGCTCAAGCACGCGGCCGCGTGCTATGACTCTGCATGGCGTCTTTCATCGCGGAAGATCACCGGAAAGGGCAAAGATCCCAAAGTTAGGGACGGTAGCGTGCTCGATTTCTTGTTGTGCTCGCGCGAAGTCATGAACGATGTGACTTATAGCACCTGGAATATTCTCTGGCGACTTTTGTCCGCGCTTCGCCCCGACGATGATCCGGACGACTTAGTTTGGAACAGCAACGCGGACGACTCGCGCACGAACCGCCTAACCTTACTCTTCTTTGAGGAGCGCAGCGCCCGTGGAGTCCTGGGCCCCGTCGATTTGCAGCCGATCCTCACCGGCTACGACGCCGTTGTTCCCGACCCATTGGGCTTTGGCGTCACGGTGCTCGACGCATCGCTTCAACAATCGCTGCGTGCGGCTTTTCGGTGCTGCCGAACCGAGTTGCTATCGACTGACGCTTCTCACTTTCCATCACTCCACATCGTCCCTGCGCTTCCGCAAGAGGCGCAGAGTTTCGCCGTGCTGGAAGGTGCATCGGCCGGCGGTCTCCTGGCGGCCGGAATGATTCTGACGGCGCGAGGCGAACGGGTCGACCGTTGGCGCACGACAACTTGCTCGCTGACGCC
>JAGQPK010000864.1 GCA_020426755.1 Planctomycetales bacterium | reverse complement strand
GCCGACAAGATTTGCAGGGGATGTTGGCGCTGCAACTGCACAGCGGGCCGCGCACACGTGTGCAGTTCAAGGATATTCAGCTTAAGATTCTGAGTGACGCGATATTGTCAGTCGATTCCGATGTTGCGAATGACGGACACACACGGCAGACCTTAATGGATGCAGTGACAGCAGCTTGGCAGCTCGCATCCGGAGGGCGTAATGATAGAAATCCGCTGCGAACCGAACCCGCTTTCTATGAGTTCGAACTGAATGTCCGCGCCACAGGTGCTGGCGCCAAGCCGGGCGAAAAGGTGATTCTGCTCAACGGTGCACATCTGCAGTCGACACAACCGGTGACACTTAGTGCCAAACAGGCCACCATCTATGCGCGGGTCTACAAGTCCAACGAGCGGTGGGACGGCGATTTCGTGTCGATTGCTCAGGCGACGGGCGAATCTGTCCTGCGAGTTGGCTTCGAACAAGCCACAGTGGCTGCGACAACCGATGGTGTAGGCGTCATTCAATTACACACCGACGTCGGCACGTATGACGCGCGCTTTGATTTGTCACACATTTCGTCGGCCGCATGGCACAACATTGTGGTCTGCTACGATGGACAAGCGCTGCGCATGTTCTGTGACGGCATACTGCAGGGCGAGACCGCGGCACAAGGACAGTTGGCAACAGAGCTTGGTCCGATCGTTATCGGTGCGGGCCGAGACAATGGCCAGATCGTGCGCAAGTTCCACGGTGAGCTGGCTGAGGTGGCTGTCTGGTCGCGAGCGCTAACGGAGACAGAGGTTCGCGCGATCTCTGCGACTGACTAGCGAACTTCATTCATTCAACACGATACTCAGCATGAATCGTGTTGCTGCGCCGCGTGTCTTGGGTTGAAATCTGCCGGGCCATTGGCCCTTGACCGTGCGTTGCCACAAGGTCCCAGCCCTGCTGACTGGGCCAGGCAATCGGCTGGGGCGTTGCCCCGGAATACACGACAATGTGACGCTGCGCCGATGCCCCGACACGACTCCGCGTCAATGCCGTGCTACGACTCCGCATCAATGCCCTGTTACGACTCTGCATCAATGCCGTGCTACGACTCCGCGCCGATGAACAGCCCGAACGGTACAAGACTTCCCGATTGCGGCGACGAGCACCCAAAGGCTAACTCGACGTGACGCCGTCTAGTTCGACTACTGTAGACAATGGACCGCCCAACCGGCCGAGATTGTCTGCTCCTGAAACCTTGGCGAGATGTCCTTCAGTTCGACTGACGGCTTGAGGAGTTGCTGTTCTTTTAGTGCGGTAAGCGCCTGCGCACAGATCTCGCTGGTGGAAATCCGCTGCAACGATTGCGTATCGGGCGAATATTCGGGAGGATTAAACTTCGTCGTATTCAAAAGCAGTTGGCTTAGCTTCTTCGACAGCTTCTTTGATTTGCCCTTCACATACCCGGTGGCATCCATGAGCATCCCCAAAGTTGAGCTCGACGCGGTCGTGCCGTCCGTCGTGCGAACTGCTGCTGTCGCGGGTGCCAAGCGAGTGATGACATCGCGATGATACCGATTGTAAAAGCGTTTGGTGCGCGGTGCTTGAAAGCCAAGTTGGGCAACTAGTAATTCGCTGAGCGGTGAATGGATAGAGACGTCAGGCCGTTGGCAGCTCGTAATCATCCGACTGTTCCATGTCTGCACCCGTTCGTAAAAGTAAACATGATCGTAGCTCTGTGTATTGATCGGCTGTCGATACTGCGATTCCAACTTGGCAACGCGTGACCGTCGCAGCGCCGAGAACGATGTCATCGCGTCGTCAGTCAGGGTGTCGGACGTGAACAGCTCGAACTCGAGTCGCACGCGATTGAGTCGATCCATGCGAGTTTGTTTGCTGCGGTAGAACGGAAAGTCTTGCGTCCAAAAGAAATCCTTGAATAGCTCGCCACCACTTCCTTTCAGTGATAAGGTGATGCCGCGCTGACTGCGCTGTTCGCTAAGTTGGTTGAGCCGATGATGAGCCACGATGCTGCCGCCCATGCCATCCAATCGATTCAACGTATACTCAAGATCATCCAGAATCGTGGCGGCGCTGTATTCGCAGTGGAAATAAGGGACGTTCAACGCACCCGCGACTTGTTTGCCCAATTCGTAGTCAGCGGTCCCGACCGCGCCGGACAACGCTGACTCAAATTCAAGACCGTGGCCTTTGAGTAAACAGGCGACTAGGCGTGAATCGAAACCGCCTGTTAAGTCGACACTCACCGCGCAGTTGCGGATCGCGGTCGCCAGCGCGGACGTTGCCGCTTCGATCGTCTTGAACTGAGGCGTGTCTGACAATTGGGAAATTGGCTTCTTCAAGACCGAGACATCATTGTGACGGAGAACGACAACTTCGTCGCAGCGCAACTTCTTGACGTCGGGCGCGAGCGTGTCACCGAAGTAAACGTTTCCCAGATGCATCAATTCCAGGAGCGCCGTCTTGTCAAACGATGCCGATGTGACGCCGCTGGTTCGACACAGGTCGAGAAAGGATGTGGAAACGCCGCGGTTGCTACGATAGGCAGTGTACAGGCCGGAGTCGTCAACAAATGTGTAGTGGACTTGGTTAACCGAATCATGAAGATTCATGCAGAACGAGCCACGCAGTCCACTGGTCGCGAGTTGCACGGGTGTGCCCGTTGCGATCTGGTTGACTAGCGCGGCCACCGCCTCATCATTGCTCCGGCCGACGTTAGCGTAGACCAAGCCTGTCCAGTATGCCGCGTACGTGCCGACGA
>JAGQPK010000863.1 GCA_020426755.1 Planctomycetales bacterium | reverse complement strand
GCGTATTGAGCGGGTGCTGCCATCGCGTAACCGTTGGGTGCATATCCTGCCCCATAAGGCATTTGGGAGTGAACTTTGGCTGCCCCTTGGGACAAACACGCCAAAGTGACAGCAAGTACGGTAATTTTTGACTTCATCTTCCTGACTCGCTGGGTCGGTGCTAGTGGGAATATCCGTAGAAACAGATCGACGCATACGATCCGGAATTCCAGACAATACGGCACCAGCGCCAAACTAAACCCAACCTACCTATTATCACAAAGGCAGAATTGGCGGCTAAACGGCCTCTTTTCGACGGCTCGTGGCGTCAATCGCCGCCGCAATCGTGAAGGCTGACGCGAGTTCGTCAGTGGGCGTCGCGCCGAGTACCTGATCGATCGCCGCCGGTGAGGCCTCATCGACGGCAGCCACGGCCGCTGCGGTTCGCTGAGTGGTAAAGAGTCGATTGAGTTCGTTCAGCACGAACAGCGCATCGATGGGTGAGATGAACGAATCACCGTTGACGTCATAGTACGGTGGCGGCGCCGCGCCGCTGGTCGGATATGCCAACCTTCTGGCACCGCGCGAGTTAATCGAATTCAAGATCTGCAAGGCGTCGATGGGCGAAACGTGCGTATCGTTGTTTACATCGAGCGCTTGCGTCGGATTCTGCCACAAGATGCCGACTGCAGGATTAACGACCAGGGTGACTTCCGCGGCTTCCGAGACTAACCCGTCATCATCGACGACGGCGTACGCGAACGAGTCGTTGCCGGAGAAGTTATCGTCGGGCGTGTACACCAGATGTTTCGTGCTCGGATCATACGCGACGCTGCCGTGCGCCGGATCTCGATGAACCTGGCTACTGGCCAACTGCAACTGTCCGTCGACATCGGAGTCATTCGCAAACACGTCGATCTGCGTGGCGACTCCTCCATCCACCGTGAACGAATCGCCAACAGCCACCGGCGGGAACTGATCTTGATAGGAGCCAAACGCGAAACCGGTTCGGCTTAAACCGGCCAGCAATTGAACCGTCGTCGCGCCGTCCGTGGGTGTTGTCGCCAGCCACCCCGTCGGCAATAGGTCGCGAATATGGTAGCTACCGGCAGGCAGGTTTTTAAACTCGAACGCGCCACTCGCATTCGTAACCACGGAATATTCATCGGGCGACTTCTTCCCGTTGTCATCCGTATCAATGAAGAAGGTACGATCAGCGATGGCGGGTTCATTGGCGTTGCGAACCCCGTCATGATTACGATCTTCGAAAGCAATCCCCGCAATTGTGCCGACCTGACTGACGCGACGATTGAAATCAACCTTCACGTTAGCGCCGAGAATCACCACGTTGTTGACAATCATGGGCGCGGTCAGTTTCGTGCTGGTTGCCGTCACGGTATAGACACCGGTGGGTACCTGCAGGCTATAACCGCCGCTTCCGCCGGTGGTGGTCGTAAACGACTGACCATCACGAACACGCTTGGCGGTGATCGTAACACCAGACAGACTTTCGCCAATCGTGTAGAAATTGTCTGGCGTGATGAGATCCGTATAAGCGACGCCAGTGATGAAGACATCACCGCCACGATTGCCGAACTCCTCACTGACCATGATGGCGCTGAGTTGTTCGTAAAAGCCAAACTCGATCCCGTTCCCCAGTTCGCGGTAACCGGCGGTCAGCATGTTGACACGATGATGTTCACTGAGAAACAGCGCTTCGTGTCGAGCATCGACCTGCAAGTTTCGGTCGATGGTGCCCGGCGCGCCGTACCAGGCAATGTTCTCGCCGGCACCGACGGGATAGCCGGCGGCAATCGATCGCTCTCCAGGGCCATCTCCGTCAGGGTTCACATGATCGAAGAAACGCCGGATCAGCATGTCTCGAGAATGTAAGCGAGCCGCGTTGATCAGGGCCTGATGGGGTGCGAGCGGCTGTTTGAAGTCGGGCGAGATTTCACCCGGCTCAAGATCCTGGTTCAGATCGATGCCGTAGCGAGCAGCTTCGGCCGTCGGATTAGCGCGGGCCCGATTGACCAGTTCGAGCAGTCGTTGCTCGAGATCCGTCATTTCGATGGCGGCCAATAAAGTTTTGGGTTCAAGCGATTCGCCGACGAGTCGCAGCGTGCGACGCCGCTGCTGATGATTGGCGGATAGCGGCAGCCGAGTCGAGCGGGTTCCGCTCGCTCCTGTTCGCCATCGTTGCCACCATCGTGATGCCATGAATTCCCGCCTAAGCCCGTTTTGTGAACATTGCAGCTCGCCACTCAGCAAATGCCAAGCCAATCGACGCGCCCAGCGTTCCCGATTTGCTGTTGCGTTCAGCCACTCGAGTCGCCATGAGACGACATTATATCCCAACTAGCTCGGAACGCGTGTTCGACGTCGCACGGCTTCGAGCGCCGCATGCCAGATTGCGAGCGGCCGCTCACCCTCCGCCGCTGACACTTGCGACTCGGCATCAAGATCAGCCAGCGCAGCAGCTACTACGTCACTGGCGGGTTCCGGTTCGGCAGAATGGGACAGAAGCGGACTGCTGTTAGTGGCCAACGACTTGTTCGCGGCGAGCGTACGCGAAATTGACGCAGTGTTCAATTCGTTAATCACCATCAGTGCGTCAATTGCCGAGACGTAATTGTCGCCGTTGCAGTCCAGATAGGGCGGACCGCTACCCAACGCACTCAACTCGCCAGCCCCCTCAGAATTCAGATGATTGATGATGAGGAGCGCGTCGATGGCAGAAACAAAAGCGTCGTTGTTGACGTCCCAGCGATTCACCGGATTCTGCCAGACGGG
>JAGQPK010000862.1 GCA_020426755.1 Planctomycetales bacterium | reverse complement strand
GGCCACGTCGAATTGCGTTGCGGTTCAGGAATCGTTTCTTGTAATCGGACATTCAGTCGTTCGTGGTCGCTGGCCGTGGCGACGACATCAAGTCGGTCAAGCCGTTGTAGTGTCAATCGCTCAAGTTGACCGGCTGCATCAAAGCGGATGTCGAGATGCGGCTCTTGTTTGGGGAGTCGCGTCAGTCCGGCCACGGTCAGATTGTCGGCCATGACCTCGCCCGCCAACTGCCACCGCTCATTTTCACTTTGCCATGCAAACTTTGTTTCAACCGCACCCGCTAGGTTCAACGGTTGCAAGTCAATGAACTGACCGAGTTCAGACTGCAACATGCTGAGGTTGGTGGAAAGCGTTGCTTCGCCTTGTTCCATGCCGCCCTTGGCCGACAGTTGGAAGAAGGCGGCGCTGCCCTTGAGCTGATCAACAAACCAGCTCTCCGCCGTACGTCTGACGCGGAAGTCAACTTGCAACGGTGCCCGCATCGCCAAAACTTGATCGAGTTGACGCGCGGCCAGCTCTTCGGTTTGAATTGCACCGACAAGTGCGTGACCGTCTGCGGACGGTTCGTTGCGCACCTGCCAGGTCACGGTGCCACCTTCCAGCCGCACGCCGGCGCGCAATCCGAGCGAACGGGGGAGTTGTTCGGCCAGGTTCACTAAGTTGACTTGCCCTTGGCACTGCGCAGGCTGGGAAGTAATCCACGACAACCAGTTGTCAGTGTCCTGGCTTGGTAGTCTCGTATCGAAGTCGCCTTGAAGCTGGAACTCACCCGCGTCGCAGGCCAGCAAACAATTGGCGACTTGCCAGCTTGCAGGTGATCCAGTTACATCGAGCTGCAACTGAACTTGATCAAATGCCAGGGACTCATCTTGAATCGCAGCCGTTTGCACGCGGCAATCGGTGATCTGTAAGCTCGATTGAAGTCGCTCCAGCAACTCCACGGACGCTGGCAACAAAGCAACTTCGACGTGGCCGTTAATGAGTCCGACAATCTGCGCGTCGTTGCCGATACGCTGCGCGGCGATCTGCAGAATGTCTGCCGGAAGCTCTGTACATTCGAGGCGCGAATGGACGCGCGCGGCCGTTGAGTTGGCAGCGATGGCCGGTTGATAATCGAAACTAACGACCAGCTTGCCGGCATTCTTGGTCTGTCCCGGCAATGAGACTTGTCCCAGCTCAAGCGAGCCACGGATAGGATCACGTCCGCCACCGAGCGAGATTTCACCCTGAAGCTGCTCGATCGAACCAAGTTGCGATGCCCGGTCCGAAAAGAACTCGACACGACCATCGACAATCGTCAACTGGAGCACGGGGCCTGCGCCACCGGTCGACTCGCCGGCTGCTGGGGAAAGGGCTTGCAGGAAGTCTTCCACGTTTGTGCCGCCGTCTCGGACGACGCAGCGAACGACGGGTTGTTCGATGCGGATGGTGCCGAGATCGTTGCGGGACGCAAGCAGTTGCCAGAGCGTCCGTTGCAAGGCGACCTTGCTGACATTTAACAGCGGTTCGCCGTCCCGGCTAATCCGTAGGCCGCTCAACTGAACCGGCTGGAACCAACCGAGCGACAGCGCATCGATTTGGGCTTCCGCCGACACGCTGCCGGAAACTGCTCGCGCGACCAGACTGCGCCCGATGCCGAGATGTGTGACGGCGGTGGGGAACAGTGCCACGCCACCGGCGACTGCAGCGCACGCGCCGGCAATCCAACGCGACCAACGACGCTTACGCCGCTGCGGGCGGCTGGCCGTCGCATCGGTCGCGACTGTGTTCCTCAGTCGCCGAAATCTGCCAGGAGACGACACTTGCTCATCTGCAAGTTGTTCGACGTCATTTGACGCAGACTGGTCTTCCGACGCATCTGGTGGTGAGTTGTCTTGATTTCGGCGTCGTCGCTTTGCCATATTCCAACTACCCGTGCAACAGTCCGCAAGTTGTTTGACACACGATGATCAGCAGCACGTCCAACGGGACGTGTCATCTTTCATCGGCAACTTATGCGGGCTGACTCCGGATTTCCGGGGAATGCGCATCGCACGAAACGACTGCGCTGGCCAAACGATTGTGATGCGAATGCGACGACGGCAGCGCCAGCAAACGCCCGACAGCCTGCGGAGAAACGCGTCGAACAATTACTTGGCGCAGAACGGTTCGGGATTCCGTTCCATCGGCTTTATGAATTGGGATGCTGGTCGGACTCGCTGGGGAATTTCGGTTTGGCGGCAGGTGAGTCAAAATGGGGTGGGCGCGCCGAGCGATCAATTTCAACTTGGTCACTTTGGCGAAGCGTCAAATAAACGGTACGCAGGCTGCAGCCGAGTTCGCCGGCAATTTCTTGAGGTGTGAATTCGCGTTGGTGCAGGTCCAGGATTCGTTCCCGGACCGACTTGTCGATCTGCATTTGTATCGTACCTCCTGGGGGTGTACGCCTAAACAGTGGTAATTCCAGATTGGGTAGGTACAATGCGGCGGCGGGCTTTTACCGGGCGCTAGACCCTCCTCTGCTTGTCTTGGATAAACGAAATTCACGGCGACAAGTGGACAGGCATTCTCGGAAATTTTTTTGAGGCGATGTCACCGTGGACGACACAAAGGCTTTGCCAGCAGACGAGCTCACGTTTTCACATCTATTGGAACAGGTGCGACAGGGATCGGACGAAGCCGCTTGGGACCTCGTAGAAACGTACGGCCCGCATGTACTGCGGACCATTCGGCGGACTCTGAGCCGCGAAATTCGCGGCAAGTTTGACTCGGACGATTTTGCTCAGGCTGTCTGGGCGAG
>JAGQPK010000861.1 GCA_020426755.1 Planctomycetales bacterium | reverse complement strand
GCCGACATATTGTTTGCTGAGCGCAATCAACCGCTGTTCATGATCTACTGCATACGGGCAACTGTTGCAGGTGAAGACCACGACAATAACTTGAACATCTTTCAAATCACTCAACGTATGTTCGTTTCCATCGACACCCGGCAGCTTCTCCCACGCGGGTGCGGTGTCCAGAATATTGAGCGTCGGATTGAATTCGCCGGCAATCGATCGCGGCGCTGGCCAGCAAACGATCAACGCGAAAACGCAGCCCGTAACAAACTGCGACCAACCGAGCCAGTGATACGCAGCACCAAGCCCCTTTTTCATCATCTGCAGCATCAACTCGCTCCTTCACAAAGTGGCAATGGCAAGCTTGTCGCAATCTGGTTTGCGGGATTCGACATTATGAATCATAATCGCGTTTCCGTCGATCGCCAGGACGACCCGCTCCCATGACTGGACGAGTGATGCGCGACGAGACTGCTTGTTGTACGGCGTAGTCGCATATCAAACGCGCTGAGCCGACCTTGTTCTACCTTGCGTTGCGGCCAGCCGCGCGCGATCCGAGATGATGCAAACGAGTATGGTCGATCCTCAAATTAGGTGCCTGAGTAAGCTGATTTCAGGTGCGTCGTTTTCGGTGCTGTTACTGGCAGCGCTGAGTGTAACTGCTTCCTCATCACAAGCGCAATCAGTCGCGCGACGCTGGGATGAAGCACTCCTGTCCGCGATTCGAATTGATATTCCGAATCCGCCAGTGCACTCACGCAACTTATATCACACGTCGGCGGCCATGTACGATGCGTGGGCGGCATTCGATCCGATCGCCGATGGTCACTTCGTCAATGAAAAGTACAGCTTCGGCGCGTCTAAGCAATCTGCCCAGCAGGAAGCCATCAGCTATGCAGCCTACCGAGTGCTTTCGGCGCGGTATGCATTGGCAGCCGATCCGACGGCGTCGCAAGCGATCTTCGACAACTTGATGAGTGAACTGGGATACGATCCAAGTATCACGACAACACTCGGCAACTCGCCCGCAGCCGTTGGCAATCGGATCGCTGCCAATATTCTTGCGCAGTCACTAAACGACGGATCCAACGAAGCAAATCGTTACGTCGACAACACGAACTACCTATCGATTAACGAACCGATGACCGTCGACTATCCTGGCGTCGTTGGCCCAACCGCTCCGCCGATAACCGATCCCAATCGCTGGCAACCTCTGTTCATTCACTCGTCGCAAACACAGAACGGTCTGCAAGGTAGTGATCTGCAGAAGTATCTGGGTGCACATTGGGGCAGTGTCACGACATTTGCAATGGGCAATGGCGAGTCTGGTCAATACACCTGGTCCAAGTACGATCCTGGTGTGCCGCCGCAACTTAACGGAACGGGCGATGCACAATATCGTGCCGATACCGTTGCCCTGTTGCGATTCAGCAATTCACTTGATCCTACTCAGGGCGACGGTGCGCAACTGATTAACATTTCGCCCAGCGCGAATGGGAATCGCGCACTGGGAACGCACGATAGTCAAGGCTACGACGTCAATCCTGTCACTGGCCAGCCCTATGCCGACAACTATGTCGTGACCGCCGATTATGGACGGATTCTCGCCGAGTTCTGGGCGGACGGGCCGGCGTCAGAAACGCCTCCAGGTCACTGGAACGTGATTGCCAACACGGTGTCAGCTAATCCGCTCTTAGAAAAGCGCATCGGTGGTACTGGCGAGATCGTTGATGACTTGCAGTGGGACGTGAAGATGTATCTGTCGCTCAATGGTGCCGTCCACGACGCTGCCATCGCGGCTTGGGGAATCAAGCGAGAGTACGACTACGTGCGGCCGATTACGAAGATTCGCTATCAAGCGAGCCTGGGACAATCAACCGATGCCTCGCTCCCGTCGTACGATGCGGATGGACTGCCGCTGGAAGCTGGCCTGATCGAGTTGATCACCGCCGAATCAATCGCACCTGGCGGTCGGCATCGCAACGTCTACGTTAATGCGAACCAGGACGCGCACGGAGACTTTATCCAGAACTTTACCGAGTCGCAACTTGTCGGCAAGATCGCGGTCCATTCCTGGAATCACGAGCCGGAGGATCCCAAGCACGAGTTGAGCGGCACCGATTGGATTTTGGGAGAGAACTGGGTTCCCTTCCAAGCTGACAACTTTGTGACACCCGCCTTCGCAGCCTACATTTCTGGCCATAGCACCTTTAGCCGATCTGCCGCCGAAGTACTTACGAGATTAACCGGCAGCCCCTATTTCCCCGGTGGCTTAGGGGAAGCCGAGTTCGAACCTGGGTTCCTGGATTTCGAAATGGGCCCCACGGATACGGTGACCCTGCAGTGGGCAACCTACTACGACGCCGCCGACGAAGCCGGCATCTCGCGATTATGGGGCGGCATTCACGTCTCGGCGGACGACTTCAACGGTCGCATCGTCGGATCTGAAGTCGGAAGCGACGCCTACGATCTGGCAAGCTCTTTCTTCGTATCGGACGATCTTACGTGGCACAATCGTGCTACGCCCAATGACGTTAATAATAGTGGTACCGTCGATGCCGAAGACGCATTGCTCATCCTGGATGAACTCGATGCACACCGAATTAGCGTTGGCGAAACGGGGCTACTCATCGAACTGGACGGCATCCCCGCCATGTTCTGCGATCCATCCAACGACGGCTACGTCGTGCCTTTCGACGCCCTCTTGATCATCAATCAACTTAACGGCATCGCGATTTCTGACAACATCCTGACAGTCACCAATCAGAGAACTCTCGCTGCACATGCAATCCCAG
>JAGQPK010000860.1 GCA_020426755.1 Planctomycetales bacterium | reverse complement strand
GGCAGACGGGCCTCTGAGACTGCAATCTCGATGCGATCAGAGATGTGTGGTACGCTGAGGGGGATTCAGGGGGAGGGCGGACAGAACCGACGCTAACGCGTTGCGGCGAACTAATTGAGGCAAGTGCGAACCACGCGAAGACATCTCTCGGTCGACTACTTCTTCTCGGGCTTTTCGTCATCGCAGTCTGGCAAGCATGTCGTGCCGTATTCGACGGGCGTCAGCAGGGGTAACACAGTGGCGACATCAAACGGTGTGATCTCGTAGAACACCAAACTGCCGACTTGCCGGCGAAACTGGCGCAGGCCAGATTGCGCGGACGGCTCGTCGATCGGTCGGTCACGTTCCGCTTTATCCAGCGCGATCAAGACAGGTTGGCCGTCAACTTCCATGAGCAACGCTTGCGACGCGCGGGTGATACTCGGCACGCGTGAGAAGCCGACGATGTGCATGTTCGCCGGCAGATTGCGCGGGACAACGCCTTCGGTGTGCATCTTATACATCCGCGTCAGCAGTTCGTCGTCATCGGTATAAGGCAACTCGGGAGTGTATCCACCGTCGACCTGTTGCTGATAGACGTCCGTTAACGGTTGGGGCTCGAACTCCGATGGACGTCCGCTGGGCCACCACTGTACGATCAAGGCCAGCACGGCCACTCCGCCGAGCGCCAGCACGGCCTGTTGCAACCACGTGATTCCGTCCGTCATGCTGCGCGGCGCCTGGGGCGGGCGGTTCTGCTTTGACCGTCCGGCAGCGCTACGGTTGGCGTTGCTCTGGCCATTTACGGTCTTGGCGGTGCCATTCTGCTGTTGAGAATGTCCGTTACGAGCCTGGCCGTTTTGTGATGCGTGTTGGCTAGAGTGCGAATCGGTTCCATTCCGTCCCGCGTCAGTTGACTCCGTATTCCGCGCCGAAGTGTCGCCGGATTGTGAGTGCTGGTCGTGTGTGTGGCTACCGTCGCCACCGTGCTGATCAATCAGGTCGGTCGGCAAATTCAGTAGTGGGATCGGCGGCACAACGAACCGTCGTTGCAACGACCGATTAATCCGCCGCTGCAGTTCAACCTGTTGTGCCAAGTGTTGGTCACTCTTGAGTTCCATCTCAAACGCGCGACGCTGATCCGGCGCAAGGGCACCGTCCAGGTAGGCGTCGACAAGCGACATAAACGAATTGTTAGCACCATCACTCATATGGCTTTCACGCATCCTCTGGGAACGCGGACGATTCGCGATGCTGCAATCGATCTCGCATAAACTGACGCGATCGATGCACGTGGCTCATTGCAGTCCCTTCAGGAATCTCCAGGAGCTCAGATATTTCTCGGTATGACAAGTCGTGCAACGTTCGCAAGAGCAAACACGAACGACTCATTTCATTCATGCCACGCAAAGCGCGAACGATATCATCGTCGAAGTCAGGTTGATGGTCATCAATCATCCCCCTGCGGTCGACCTCTAGCGAACGTGGCGAATCCAAATTGCGGCTGGCATTCTGATCCAAGTCAGTGGGGCTAGTAGGGTGGGTGCCGCGACCGGCGCGCTTTCTCGCATAGTTGAATGCATGCCAACGGACGAAGCGAGCAAGCCAAGCCGTAAAATTCGTTCCAGGCTCGAATTGGTCTCGCTTGGCCCAGGCGGCCAGAGCCGAATCCTGCACGATATCGTCGGCACCTGCCTGGTCACCCAATATACCGGCGGCTACCACCCACAGCCGACTGTATGCTGCTTGAAACTGCGCAGCAAACATATCCCGGTCGAGCCGGCGCGAAGCATCGGTTTTGGATGGTTTATCAGTCGGTGCCATGGAGCCCCAGGCCGACGAGGTTCAGTCCGCGCTGTTGTTAGTATCTCTTGGCTGGTGGTCGGACGTCGCGAGCGTAAGCGCCGCGTCTATCCTGGCGTCAGGGGGAGCCGTGGTAAATTCCAACGCCTACGTACCCCCACGCTCTATGGCGGCGTTCCGCGTTGGCGGACTCCCGACTGCAAGCATAGCGATCGCACTCGCCCAGTCTATCGCTCAATGTCGCCACGCCGTCCATCGCTTGCGAAAACGCAACGGATTTTTGTCACTCGTTTCGATTTCCACTTGCTGTTTCATTTTGGCAACTTGGGCATCCTGCAAATTCGAGGCAATGCGTTCGGAACCGAGTCTCCACGGAACATGCTAACTGGCCAAAACGCCGCCACTACCCGCAGTGACAATGAGTGCCATAATTAACGACTGACCCACATGTCGAATCGTCCCTGACAAGGAAAGATGTTCCAATGAAACTGCATTCACTGCAATCAAATCCGACGTTTGGCGGATTCACGTTGTTGAGCGCCGCGCTGCTGGCGGCGAGCGTCGTTGGTGACGCCAATGGACAAGCTCCCATGCGCCGCAGCTCCGATGTGCCGCCTGTGGTCGTATATCGACCCACCGAAGTCGCACCCGTCTACGTCGAACCGGTTTCCGGCGGCTATCAAGAAACGACGACGACTTACTACGCTCCGTCGGCGACACCTGCGGGTACGTTGTCCACGTCTGACGATACACAACGAGCGGTCTCGTTCTATCCGCCGCTGACGACCGGCGTTACGGCCGCTCCCGTGACCACCTACCGACCGGTAGTCCCGACGACGACGACGACAACTTATCTGCCGGCAGTGCCTGCAGTGGCTCCCGTTGCGGCTTATCAGCCGGTGCCGGTGACGTCCTACCGCCCTGTAACGGCCTATCAACCGGTTACCACCTACCAGCCGGTTACGTCGTATACCCCTGTCACGGCGCTGCAACCGGTGACT
>JAGQPK010000085.1 GCA_020426755.1 Planctomycetales bacterium | reverse complement strand
TAGTCATAGTGGGATGGCAAACTAACTGTTGAGTCGACAAACTCCGTGCCACTCACTTCGCTCAGCTCCACTCCGTCTCGATAGACTCGGTACGCCATCACGCCCGTTTCATCATCGGTGGCTGCCGTCCAGGATAAGCGAACTGCCGGCCCGCTGGCTGCCGACCACACGATCGAGTTGGGGATCGTCGGCGGAGTCACGTCGGCTGGCAAGTTTGCTGTGCCGGGAGTCCCTGGCGCACGGCCAGTCAGCCAGTTTGCCGGATCGCTGCCGAAGCCTGCGAGTGGTTCGCGAATCATGCTGGCCAGTCCGGTGGCCGGTTCCAGTGGCCACGGTGCAGTCGCCAAGTAGTGGACGCGATCGACAACAAGATGTGCCGTTGGCGAAGAGGTGCTCGGTTGTGTTAACAAGATGTCACCCGCCTCGTTGCCAAAGGTGCCCGCGAATGGTCCGAGTACCGCAACGTCAGCTGGAACACCATGCACTGTGCGGAATTCAGCGGGATCCGTGGCGACGATCAGCAAGCGGCCATTGGCGCTGACGACCGTACCGGCGGGAATGCTGAATTGCACCGAACCGGTAACGTTCCAAGTGAGCGCGGGCTCTGCCGGAGTTCCGAGTTGCAGATCGGTGTCGGTTCGATTTTGGAGTTCGATGTACGCATCGCCGTCGGTTGGTGCATAGCTGATTTCACCAATCACCACATCGCCAACCCACGCCGCGCTATTCGGCTCGCCGAACGTGGATGCCTGGAGCGGCACGAAGTACTGTTGAGCGTCTGAGGTCGTAATGACGCCTTGCGATTGGTTAAGTTGCGTGGCGGCGTATGGCTGACTCAACACAAAGCCCGCGATGTCGCCGGTCGCGTCGGGCGAAGCGATCGTAACCGTGCCCCCACCGTCTGCCAGATTGAACTGGCCGCCAAAATGCTCGTTGCCGGTCAGCACCAGGTACCCGCCGGCGGACAGCGTCGTGCCTGCTGGAATCTGGTATCGAGCCAACTCGGCGGGATCATTGCTGATGAACCAGCCGCCCAAGTCGAGTGGATTATCGGTGGCGTTGAAAATCTCAATCTGTTCTGCGCCGTCCGTATAGGCCAGGACTTCCGTGATCCGCAGGATGTTTAGGTCGATGCCGTTGTCGACGAAGCCCGGCGAACCGTTGACAAAGCTACTGGTACGCCAGCCTACAGCCTCCGTCCATGCGGTTCTTTCCGCCAAAGCGTTGTCGACGACCAACGAGAAGCCCAAACCATCGCTGCGTGGATACCAGACATCGTCGTACTCAAATTCCAATATCTGCGCATCGTAAGGAGCAGGCAGCGTCAGTCGAAGTTGTTCACCGCCATTACTCAAATTGCCGGTGAACTCACCCAGGACGCGCGGCCCCTGTCCATAGCGTGCTCGGAAAGCATTCGTATCGTTGACGATGACGACGATCTCGCCCGGCTGCATCTCCACATCCGGGAAGACAAAATCGACGCCACCACTGAGACGCACACCATTGACGTGTAGCGACTCATCGCCCGTGTTCTGCAGTTCAATAAACTCGTTGTCCGTGCCGCCGAGCGGATTGTACATCACCTCCGTAATACGCAGATCTTGGAACAACGGCAGTACTCGGCCCAAGTCACCCGCCGAACGTTGGATGTCGGCATCCAAGGAAAGTGCCATCACGATGTCCGAGCTTGAAGCACTCGTTTGATGGACTTCTACTGCCAATACATTGTCGCCGGCCACGAGTAACTCGGCGGGGAAGTTGAACGGACCTTCAAACGTCGCGTTATTGACATTGCGATTGGCGAGAGTGTTGGGAGTCACTGCGGCGTTCGACATGCCGAGTCGGAGCACTTCCTGACCGTTGAGGTAGACGATTGCACCGTCGTCGATGAGTGCCATGACTTCGGTCGCGATCGCCGTAACACTTGAGTCGAGCGTGAAGTGATGACGAAAGTAATAGGTCAACTGACCCAAAGTCAGTGGAGTGTTCTTCGGTGCCGGCAATGCGGAAGATTCGACATATAAAGTAGCCGGTCCTTGCGGCCAGCTTGAGTCGTCATAGTCGGCTGACATCCAGTTGTCAGCAGGAAGATCGCCGCTTTCGTTGTACGACCAAAGTGCCTCGAGCGGTACGAGTTGTTCGGTGCCGGCCGTTTGAGTTGCGTTGCTAAGACCGGGCGTCGGCAATTCAAACGAGACGAGTTGACTGCTGCCGTCGGGAGCGTAGCCAGCCGATTGATCCGGTTGCTGCGCCGCTAATCGCACGACGTGGATCTCGTTGCCGTCTAGATCAAACAGGCCCAGCGTATTCCGAAACCGATTCAATCCGAAATTGACGTGATCGGCGCCTTGCTCGGTATTACCGTCTGCCTGCAATGCCACGAATCCACCGGCAGCGATGTAGCTTAACGGCGGAAAATGATGGGGCGGGAGTGCAGTAAAGGCCGTGTCCGTCAGTGTGACGCGTGACAAATCCACTGGACCGGGACTCGGGTTGTACAATTCGACGAAATCATCATTCAGAACCACTTCGGGGGCCGCTAGCCACTCGTTGATGCGCAACGCATGTTCGTCGCCGACAGCCAAAGCCTGATTGGCGGCGCCGAATGTGGGTTGCGTGGCTGTCCATGCGCCTGTGGAATCGCGTCCGATGGACATGTTCGGGACTTGCAAGCCGAATGTGACTTGGTCGACGATCGCACCACCGTTGGCTGACGAGGCTGATAGGGTGAGCGTCTCGCCGGCGGAACTGAGTCCGAATCCCAAATGAAATCCAGGCGTCGTCGCGCTATCGGCGTAAACGACCAAATACTGATCGGGATCAAGCGTTGTACCTGCAGGGAATACGAACTGGGCCGGAGCCGACGGGTTATCGGACAATCCCATGCCGCTTAAATCGACTTGAGTTGAGCCGAAATTGTACAGCTCGACTACATCCGGAAAGCTGCCGTCGTGCTCGACCGCGCTCGTATTGCTCGCCAAGATCTCGTTAATCCGAACGCCCTGCACGCGTGAATCGATGGTCCAGCGATAGGCCGGATTCAAATCCGTGTCCTCTTGCCACATGCCGATCAGGTTCTCGCCCATCACCTCCAGCGTATGCTCACCATCCACCAAGCCGCTGACGCTCACCGGCGTGGCGACAGGACGCGGATCGCTCCAGGTGCCGCCGTCAATTCGATAGCGATAGTTGACGATTCCCGCTCCACCAATCACGAAGGTGGCTTGCCGATTGGCGGTGATCGACGATGGTCCCGAGGCAACGATGGCGCCGGAGGGGATGGTCGCACCCATGTCGAGACCGTTGCGCGCATTGCCGTAGGCGAGCGACCCGGCGAGGGGTGCGAAGTCGCTGGTTCGCAACACGCGAGTTACATCAGCAAAGTTTGGCACGGGGACGGTGGCGTTGCCCGTGCGATTGCCGCTGCCACGCGATAGTTCTTCGGCAGGAACCAGTGAGTAGTCGAGTGACAACTGTGTCGTGGGCCTGACTTGGTCGAAGAGCGTCGATGTCGTGGGGAAAATGTTGCCTTCGATCTGGGCACCGCGTCCCGGGCCCGACGTTTGGCCCGGCAAATCGAAATAGATCGCTTCCTTCTGCGACGATACCACCGTGTTGTGCAAAAAGTAGCCGTAGGCCGTTTCCTTGATCAACGCAGCATGTTGGACGTTCTCGAAAATGTTGCGCACATAGTAGTAGTTGCCACCCGACGACGAAACGGTGTTTGACTCGCCGGGATCAAGATTGAATTCATCTTTAATAAAGTTGCGAAACACATTGCCTTCGATATACACATCACCAGTCATATCGAGCGCGTCGTCGCCGCCACCTTGAAACAGATTATTGCGGATCACTGCGATCGGATTGGGAAGACGAGCGGAGTCGAAGTCGATCACGTCATTGTGGCCAGTGGTATGACCGAACACATTGTTCTCGATCAACCATTGTCCGTTACCGGGGATACCTCGTCCCCAAATCTGTTCGCTCAAATTGTCGGTTGCTGGCGCGACACCGGGCGCGGCGATTGTATCGAAGTACGAGTTGCGTACGACCAACGACGAATCGATCGACCGAATCCGACGGCGCGTGGTTTTGCCTAGCCAATTATGATCCAGCGTGAGTTGCGAATTCTCGAGCCCGATCATCCCGTTATCTGTCACACCATGTTGCAGAATCGCGTGCTGAATCGTGTTGTCTTGCTGGCTTCCCACGAACTGAATGCCGTTCCACGTCGTCCGCGTGTTAGGCACGCGTGTTAGCCAGATCGGCGCTGTATCGCTGCCGCTGACGTCCAAGCGCCCGTTCACGATCAGGCTTGCGCCCACGCTGAAGTAGACGTTAGTCCCTGGTTCGATAATGAGTTCCGCGCCGCTCGGGACAGTCACGTTGCCGCTGACGACGTAGGGCCCCTCTGCTGCAGTCCAACGCGTTATGCCTGACAGTTCTCCACTGATCGCTTGTGTCGAGCTCGGTTCCCAGAATACGTCGATCGACTGCGTCGCGACCACTTGATCTTCAGCGTCAATGGCCTCGACTACGATGCGATTCATGCCAACTTGTAGAGGCACATCGTTGAGTGACCAAGTGGCGGCAGTGCCGTTCCATGCGGCAGCTTGGCCATTGACCAAAACACGACGTGTTTCCACGATCGGCGCAGTTCCGGATATTTGTGCGATTCGATCACTCGTTGCCAAATGGACGTCTTCAAACTGCGTCAAGCCATCGTTCACCGTTAGCGTCTGTGGAATCAACGAGCGAATATATGCAAAGCGCTGATTGAGAAACGAGAAAATGGAATTGATCTGTGTGGGCGTGCGGACCTTTCCGAGTGTTTCCTCGAGCGCGGGACGCAGATTGGCCTCCGTCAGATTGTTGTCCATCAAATCGAGCAAGTGTCGATAGTAGGCGGATCTAGCCTCGGGTTGCGCCAAAACTCGCCGCAAAGCGGGCACTCGTTCTGCTTGCAATAGAGGGCTGCGTGTGCCCACAAACAGACTATCAAGATCATATGGAAGCATGAGGAAACGCGGATCGGTAACGCCGCGGTACATTGCATAGTCGTCACCCGCCGCGTCACCTGTCAACAGACCGAACTCATCGTTGCCGATCAGGTCCGTCAGCGCAATGGCGCGCATCCATTGATCGACGTTCGCAACTTGCTGCAGCTCTTCCCAAAAGTTCTCATCCGACGTCGTGTTCAGAATTCGCGTGAGTTCAATCACGTCGGTATAGTCAGACTGTGCGGTATTGCTGCCCTTTAAGTAGCTGACGTAGGGTTGTGGATTCTCACCAAAGTACTGCAGCCCGGCGCCCGCGCCACCGATCGGTCCTTCATTGGCGCGACGTCCCTTGTAGACGTTCCCTTGGCTATCCATTGGGAAATGTTGTTCGGCCCAGTCGCCATTGAGTACTTCCACGTGCGCATAGAAGCCGTTGCGCATGAGGTCTTGCCCATTGCTTAGCATCCGTACTGCATAAGCATCGGAAGCTGGCAATCCGGCCATACCGAAGATCGTTGCACCTGCGACCTGACTGTGTGGTGCGACGGCATTGATATTGATGGAAGTGATGCCTTGCCACGGCTGATCGCTGGGCAGATTGATGCGATTGTTCGGTGGATTGTTGCTGCGCGAGTTACTACCGCGGATTCGCACCCCGGCGTTGTAACGCACTTCGGTTTGGCCGCCCACCGTCGCGATGAATGTGGCATTGTGCTGCGCGTCGCTGGCGCGAGATTGGGTTTCAAATAGGCGGCGCTCCGACAGCGTCATTATCGAGCGATAGAGTGGCAGATCGGATGGCCGCACTGTATCGTCGACTTGGTAGAGGTAATTTGCGCCTTGCGTGCCCGCATCATCGGTAGCGGCGGGCGAAGTGCGCCGCTGTTCGCTGGCGTCATGTGCTTCAACGTAGAATTCGATCACTGTCGCGTCGGCTTGAGGTTCGAGCGTCGCGGCATACACGCCGTCGCTAGCGGCGCCGTCGCCGTGTTGGCCGTCGTCGTACATTACGGTCGACGCGAAATCGCCCGGCGTCATCGTGCTGACGCGGTACCAGAGCGCCGCTGTAGCGCCGGCAACTTCGTCGCGAATCGTAGCGGTGACAGTGACTGCGTCCTGAGAAGTCGGAATCGCGGGTGAATGCATCACGTCAAAAATCATTGGCGCGACGTTGTCGGTACGCGTGCTATTCGGTGCGCCTGGCGTGCCGCCCTGCATGGAACTGGCGGACCAGTTGTGACCGACATCGTGTGGCATGGCCGGATTAAGCAATTCCAGGGAACTGCCGCCGCCGTCGTGTGGCGAAGACCAGGTCCAGCCCGGTACGCCCAAGTCAATTTCTGTACGTCGAGCGCTCCAATCGCCTGAGTCCGAGTAGACCGCGCGGTCTTCGATAATTCCCGCCGCAGTACTCAGTACAATGTCTTCCGAACCATTGCCCAAACGGTCCGTCCAACCGCCAACTACGTTCTGTACGTCGGGATACTGCTGCGCAAACTCGCTGGGATCCGCCGCAACAACCAAGTATTCGCCTGCCGCCAACGTGCGGTCAGGAAAATCAAAGAGCACGCCTTCGCTCAAGCGATACTCCGCCAGTGACACAGGGTCGTCACCCGCGTTATATATTTCCAACCACTCGTCCTGATCTCGTCCGGACGCTGGGTGATACATAATTTCATTGATTACGAGATCGGCGGCTAGAATGCGCCGATCTTCGAGTGATTCGAGCAGACGCGATTGACGCGCCATTCGCCTATTAACGGACCCAGGGTAGAACCTTCGCCGTGTCACTGCAGAACGCTGCCACGCCATCGTCGCCTCCTTAATTCCCCTGATTAGATGCGCACATCTGCGTCGATTGTCTAAACAATTCGCGTTTTAGCGATGTTTATTGTTGCGCGTGGCCATATTCTGGCGCGTGCCAGATCGTTCGGCAATAAGAAGACGCCGCAAGCCGTTGCTGAATCGGGTATTACGTTGATCGGCGCGAACTTGGGCGATTTCACTCACTCGCGAGATTGCGAGCAGATTTAGCGAAACTGCGTTAGTTGAGACGGATGGCTCGTTGAATACGAACTGGAGGTTGCAGTTTTTGTTCGGCGGCTGGGCTATCGTGAATCTTGCGTACGACGTCCATTCCCTTCGTCACGCGTCCGAAGGCGGCAAAACCTTGTCCGTCAGGATTGCGTTTTCCTCCGAAATCCAACTCAGGTTGATCCCCGATACAAATAAAGAAATCATGTTGAGCAGTGTCGGGATCGGGATCGCGCGCCATTGAAATGGTGCCGTCGAGATGCTTGAGATTGGTATCGCGCGTGCGTTCAAGTGCGATTGGTTGCAGGAACTCGTCCGTCTTCGTCGGATCCGCCGCTGCTTGAATCACCTCGATGCGTATCTTGTCGTCCGGTTGATTGTCAAGCGTCACGGTGCGATGAAACGCTCCATCGGCGTACAGTCCTGCATGAACATAATGCAGAAAGTTGGCAACCGTCTGCGGGGCAGCTGCCGCGTCAAGTTCCAGTTCAATCTCTCCGATGGCCGTATAGATGCGCACTTGTGGCTTGGCCGGGATCGGTTCATCTCGCCACTTGAACACCGGCAGGGCGGCGAAGTCGACGTCGGCCAGATGTGCACGTTCCTGCTGCGGTCGCTCGGCCGGCTTGTGATAGCGCCAGTCGAGATCGCTATAAACTTCGCGGCAGAGATCTGCCAGGGGCGGATCGTATTCGATCAGCTCGGCCCGCGTATCGACGTGATTGTGGAGAGCATCGTTTTGGCGGTTATTGTCGAACCAGGACTGAGTTGCTTCGGCCCAGTATTCATGTCGATTGACTGCTGCATAGGTACCTTGCCAGAGACCTTGCGCTTGTGCCCGTTCATAGGCCTTGGCCAATCGCGTATCGAACGTCGGATCGATGCGGCTCATCCCCATCTCATGAATGGCATGCGCGAATTCGTGAATGCAGATGTTTTCCGTCGAATATGGATCGCGCGGATAACACAACAGGTTTTCCTCTGCGCAACTTACTGCCGGTGCGTTTGGAGTCGCGCCTAGCCCGCGAGCACGGCGATCCCAATAGACTCGAGGCCGAAGCCGACGATGTTCGGGAACGTCGGTCGTGTACTCGTTGTAAGCCATGACGGACAAACGTGTCTTGTTTTCGGCCATCGCAGTCAACAGCTCGGGGCGCGCCGCCAGCATGTGCTGCACGATCCAAGCCGCTTCGCGCAGTGCTGCGTCGCTGACTTTGTTCGAGCCGACGACCGGCAGGCCGCCCGCGTTGAGGTGTTTCTGATAATGATCCGCCAAATTGAAACGTTCGCGCACGTCTTCAGGAACTGAGGTTACATCGTCAGCATAAGAGAATGCAGTCGATAGCAAGAATGCGACACAAAGCAGCAGGCGAATCATTGATTGCTTTCAGGTGATATCGATTCAGGGACGTGTTTGCCGGGATGGTCTATCGCGGCCAAGCCCATCATCCGCGCCGCGCTCATGGGCACGTCAACGACGAAGTATCGTGTCGCGCGTTCGATGTCGGAGGCAACTTCAGTTGGCGAATAGCTGACTAATGCGATTGAGTCACGCAATTGTTCTCCAGCGAGCTGCGTCTGGGCCAACGGGACATTCCAGTCACGCGACATTATATCGCGAACCCAAGCGGCTCGCTCGGTCGAGCTATCCCCGTCCTGATTGGCCGTCGTGTCCAGCGCTTGGTGCGTGTGCCCGCCCGCGATTGTCTCCGGTGCCGGGCCGACCGCCTTGCGAAACTGGATGATGCCAACGTAGGCGAACAACACGACTGCGGCGCAGACGGCCAGCGACAAGACCTGCTTGTTGCGACGCCAGAACGAATCCGCGAATACGCCAACCGACAAATCACCTGTCGATGCAAACCGTGGCACGCTCACCGGCTGTCCGACCTGCTCGCAAGTCCCGCCGAAACTTCTATCGCTATTCGGTTGGGCGACATCGTGTGAAGCAGAAACTTGTGAGTAGCCAACGTCGTCGGACGATTCGACCGTCCACGATTTCGCATCCGATCGCAACCGAGACTCCAGCATCGTGACGCGTGCTGCGAATTGCGCCAGCTTTTCATCCCGCCGGATCCGTGACTGCAACCAGTGCGGTAGCGGACGGTCTGCATCGGCGTACCAGATGACGAGCGATTGGAGGATGCGTTGGATCATGGCCGGTGCTCCTGTGACATCGGTAAGTCAATCCGATGGGGCGTGTCGCTAACGGAGCCATCCGTGTACTTAATGAGGATTGTGCGGGAGCGATGCAACAGCACGCGAATGCCGATACGTGTTTTACTCATGACGCGAGCAACTTCATCCGTCGAAAGTCCCTCGCCATAGCGTAGCCACATCGCCGTATATTGCAATTCACTTAGCCGATTCTTGGCAACGGACCAAAGGTTGTCAACCTGTTCCGTGACATCGATCGTCACACTAGGCGCAGCGGTTTTCGCGGCGTGTGCGTCACTGAGCGGATCGAGTGTCAGCGTTCGCGGCCGTCGCTGCTGTTGCCGAGTATGATCGGATGCCAAACGCAAGGCGATCGTATAGAGCCAAGTAGAGAATTGATATCGTGGATTGAAACGCTCTAGATTCTGGAAGGCCCGCGCAAACGCTTCTTGTGCCACGTCCTCGGCTTCTGCTTGCCAGCGCCCAAGCCGAGCTCGCAGCAAGTTAATGAGTTTTGGTCGAAACCGCCGCGACAACTCCGCATAGGAGTCCGCGCAGCCCGCAAGGGCGCGTCGAACCAATTCGTTTGGCTCGACGGCGCCCAAGTTCGGCGGCAAGTCTTGCTGCGAAGATGACATCTACTTGTCGTTGATCATTTCTTCAAGATGCTTCGCGATCACGTCGGACGCTACATTTACCTGAATCTTGACCGTCAGGTTATCGCGATCCGCTTTGACGCCCCGCACCGCAGCTTGAATTGCCTTTAGCTCCTCATTATCAGGGTCCACCGATTGAGCAAATTCGGCCATCGCCGCCAAGCCTTGCGCCATCTGGCGAAGTTGTTCGGCATGCTGTTCGTTGTCCGCGGAAAGTGATAGGACCGCTTGCAGGTCACGACCATCGTCACGCAGATTGAAGTCCAAACCGGTCAAGATCTTGGCGATGTTGGCTGGCGGTCCCTCCAGTTCGAGTTTGGGGAGCTCGAGAATCTTCACGGTCGCAATCGCTTTGCTGTCGAGGCCCAGGTCAACTTCACGCTGACCGACGTCGCTGGGCGATTGCCCGTCCAGTTGATCAAGCCATCCGATCAAGGCATCGCGGCGAGCAGACAAGAGAACCGTCTTGTTGCCGTCGGCCCCCGTGTGGATCGCGCCGAACGCCTGCCGGCCATGATCAATCGAAGCCGTGTGAATCACGTAGTCGCCATGTTCCGTCGAGGCGTAACCGGGGACGCCCAGCACGAGTCCCTCCAGGTTCCCCGTGGTCTTGCCCAAGTTCACTCGCAGCACCAACGCCTCCTCCGGATGCTCGTAGTTCGAACTGGAGATCAGCACACCGCGGATTTCCTGAAATGGGTCGAACCCCAATGCCTCAATCAGCTTCTGAAACTTTGGTTGACCGCCGTCGCCGTCGGAAATCTCCTCCAACGCTTTCGCTTTCGCTGCCTCGAATAGTTGTTTGCCCAACGCAGTCGATTGAAATGCCTGCAGGTCCAGGCGGACGACGTACTTGGTATCCTGCGGTACGCGGACCGTTTCCGCGACTAGGTGCGACGGTGCCAGCAACGCGACTGATGCCAGCAGAGGGGTGATCGCTCTCGTGAGCATGTTCATCTTAATTACCTTCCAGGTTGAAGCGGGTGGATTGTTGTTGTGAGCTGGCGGATGTGCCAGCATTCGTCGGCCGTCTGCAGATCTTGTACGGCGAGTTGTTACCGGCGTTACTCGCATTTTGTCTTTTTGTCGTGAGACACCGACGGACGGGGCATAGATGGCCATCGAACTGAGCGAAGTTGTGCCCTGGGGTAGGTCGTACCTAGAGTATTGCCAAATGTTTGATCTGCAGTCGCAGCAGCTCGAATTGTCAATGCTGGGGATCGGGGATGGGCCAGCGAGCTTCAATTGCCAGCTCACGCGGCGCGGTGGCAAGATCGTGTCAGCAGACCCGTTGTACGCGTACTCAACCGATCAGATCAGGCGTCGCATCGATGAAGTCTATGAAAACATCATGGAACAGACACGACGCAACCAATCGTCGTTCACGTGGCGAGCGCCGCTTGAGAATGTGGAGGCGCTGGGGGAGCTACGCATGTCGGCCATGCGCGAGTTTCTTCAGGACTACCTAGTGGGTCGTCGAGAGGGGCGTTACGTGGCAGCGAGTCTGCCGTCGTTACCGTTTACTGACCGGCAATTTCAGCTTGCCGTCTGTTCTCATCTGCTGTTTCTGTACACCGAGCAACTCGGAGCGGAATTTCACTTGGCTTCGCTGTTGGAGCTGTGTCGTGTTGCAGATGAAGTACGCGTCTTCCCCCTGGTGCAACTTGACGGCAGCCGCAGTCACCTAATTGATCCCGCACTGGCAGCGCTGCGTGAGATGGGGCGATGCACTGAGATAATAGTTGTCCCGTACGAATTTCAGCGCGGGGCCAATCAGATGTTGCGGATCTGGCAATGAGAACTGGCAATGAGAACTGGCACTAAGAATTAGTACTGAGAACTACCACCGTGAAACAGTGCCCAGCACACGGGCAAGTGCCAGGTGTTGGTCCGGACGACGTCCGACAACCTCGGCTAACGACGATTGAGCTAACTGACGGGTTCGCCGCAACGCGTTAGCACGGGGTTGCTGAGCTTGATCGAGATCATGTTACTCGTCGGTCGCTTCTTCCTCTGGGGTACGCTGCACGATTCGCTGGACGGTCAAACCGCAGGCACGAATCTTGTAACGCAGGCTGCCACGCGTGATGCCAAGCATACGCGCTGCCTCGGATTGGTTACC
>JAGQPK010000859.1 GCA_020426755.1 Planctomycetales bacterium | reverse complement strand
TGATTGCGGATGTTAGAGTGTTGGAGTCTGAAAACCACCGTTCATTCCTCATTCAGAAATCCGAAATCAGAAACCCGAAATCCTTTGAAGGTCCACTCGTTTTCAATTCGTTCTCAATGGCGACGTTGTTGGCAGCCCCAACATCCACCAGAATGGATGACGTATGACGTCACGGCCCGTACCGGATTTGCGCATCGGGTCCGCGGGGCACTCGGGGTTCACCGAGTGTCCTTCGAATCGCTATTTCGTCGGGCTGCACCGCGAAGCATCCGGCAAAGCGATTCATGGTGCGCTGGTGCGAACGTGGGGCTTCGGTCTGCAAGCCGTGCCAGATGTGATCGCGGTAACACGCCTGCAGAACGCGCGTGTTGCTGCGGCATTGCCAACATTCACAGCGGCTTCCGAAAGAAGTGCGACACCGTCCGAACGTCGCACAACAAACCTATCGATCGACACGTGGGCGTCGTTGCGCCGACCGGCCGTTGAATTGGCGGAACTGTCAGCCGAAGTAACCGCACCGCTCGTCGGCCGTCTGGGCGCGCGGCACGGCGCTGACCTGTCAGCGTTGCGAGCTGTCGGAGCGACGAACTTTGGTCACTGGGTCCATGATCCATTGGGACGCTGGGATTTTCAGCCCACACTAGACAGCGCATTGCTCGCAAAGCTGACAGGAATCACCATCATTGACGACTTTCCGGGTCGCGATCAAGCGCACGGCGGACGCGGCGGTCCGTGCGAAGCAACGGGTCTCTGGATGATGTTGTCCGATCGCGCAATCCTGCCTGGTCGAATAATTCGGGCCGTTATCGATCTCGCCGAGACCGCGCGCGTCACGCTATTGCCTCCTCGACAGCCGATTCAACTCCCCAGTCATTTACAGTGTCGACAAGTTGTTCCCCTGTTATCGCTCTTGGATGGATTGGCGAGAATTCTATTACGTCAGCCACAGTTCGATGTGAACGAACAACAGGCGATTCAGGGACGGAGCCTGAATGAATTGGCGGCAGCTTGGGATCGCGTCTTGCCTGGCGGGCCGACGACCTGGTCACCCGATGGCATCGACGTTGAACCCTTACTGGACGTCGTGCGAAACTGGCATGTGTCGCTCGTCGAACAAGTGACGGACGTCTTTTGCACCGCAATTCATTGGAGCAGCCGGCGATTAGTTGATTACTTACGACGTGACTTGCCCCAATCGCAACCGGTCGGGCAGATCTTGCTGGCTGGCCCCGCACGCGTACACGGGTTTATTGCTCACCTACTTACGCAGCAACTCCCTGGAATCGAAGTCATGCGTGCGGATGACTTTGGAGTGACTTCTGAATGCTGGGAAGCCATCGCAGCAGCGATCCTAGCCATGCTTCATGTCGACCAAGTTCCGGCGAACACTTACGCCTTGACCGGTGTGGAAACGCCACGGGTACTGGGGCGCATCAGCCCCGGGCCACCAGGCAACTGGCACGGTGTATTAGCGGATATGGCACGCACGCTGCCGGAAAAGATGACGCTACGTAGCGCCATCTAGTCGGCGAGCGTCATCGCGGCAACATCGGTCGTGCGCAGTCCGCCGTAAAGCGGAAGATTTCGGACTGTTGAATGAATGCCACAAGCTTAAAGAGATGTCATTCGGGCGGCACATTAGTATCGGTTTGCCCCGACGATTGGCTCCGGCTACCGCGAGAATCGCGGCCAATGCCTTTCGGCTAACTTGCAACTCGCTTGCGATTGCTTTGTGCGTGACTAGCTAATGCTAAGTTAAGATACCCGCGACTTTCTGCGGAAACGCCACTTTGCATCTGTTGGAAGTTCTCCCATGGAATTTGGACGTCGCTCGAATTTGGGCAGCTTGATCTCGGCCGTCTTGGTTGGATTGCTGGCCCTCGGAGCGAATGAATACGCTCGCCTTGATCCGCGTAAGCTGGACTCTTTCTTTGCTCAGTTCAAGGCCAAGCCTGAACCGCCCAAGCAACAACTGCCGCCACCCAAACCGACAGTTCGCTCAGTCACGATCGAAATCAATGGCGTCGAGCGAGAGCTATTCCCGCTTTTCGGCAAGATCAATGCCCATGTGCTTACCGCCGACGATGAAAAACTACGTGAGGTGCTGAAGCGATTTTCGGCGACGTTGACAAAACTAGAGAATGACGAAGCCATTCAAACCGGAATCGACCCCAAGACGCAACTCGCTCTACTCCGAGCGTTGTTCATGGCGGCCGAACTGCATAGCGAACCGTTTGCTGAACCTTTTTCCGTCTGGAGTCAGCGACTTGTTGATTCGTCGAATCATCAACTGGCGTCCCAGGCGGCTGCCCTTTCATTCTTCCGCGAGAACAACCTGGACACGCCCGACGCCCAACTGATCCTCAGCCAGCTAGAACGTTTTTCAGTCGAACACCCGAATCCCGACTTGGGCATTCATTTCTACCTGAATGTGGCTAACCAACTGGTCAGCCGCGGCCATTATGAACTCGCCCGAACGGTGATCAAACTGGGCGCCGACATCTACAAAGGACGCCCGGGAACGTTTCGACTGGTCAACTGGCTAATCGACCACAACTCGAACGGCATGCAGCCCAACTAGCGCATGCCGAAGTCGTCAATCAATCCAAATTGCGCGGAGAGATGCTCGGCGAGCTACGCCGTAGGCATTCAGTTCGACGTGATGCGTTGGTATCGGTTTGCCCCAGCGATTGGCTCCATCTACGGTGAGAACCGCGGCTAACGCCCAATGGCACTCAGTTTAGATTTCAAGGGCGAATTGCCATGCCATTTCGATGGCAAGCTCAAT
>JAGQPK010000858.1 GCA_020426755.1 Planctomycetales bacterium | reverse complement strand
ACTCGCAGTTGCCGGTGAGAACCTCGACGACCCTACGGAACCGGTCGGGGCGAACGCGAAGACGGCGGCACGTGTGCTTGACTCTGAAGTCACACCGGGATCCGCGGCAGCAACGGGCTACAGCACGCTGACCAGCGACGGAGCTGCTGGTTCGATCAATGTCCACTCCAGTGACTTGCTAGGCACTGGTCTCGATGAACTCTCGGCAGATGAGATCCTAGCAGCGCGAGCGATCGAATCGGCAGGTACCGACGGTTCGCTTACTCCAGGCCTCACGACAGGAGTCGCAAACGAGGAGACAACTTTGCAAGGCGACGATGGTTCGTCGGCGACGGGCGATCGCACCAGTCTGGCCTGGCTGTGGAGCTGGTTCCGCGCGTACGGTGGTCTGAAGACGACCTCGAACAATACAGCTAGCGTGCGGGATGGCGACAAGACAGCATCGCTTTGATGCCAATTAAGTTTAACAGTTGTTCGCTCTGAACTGGGCTGAACTGCCCTAAGTGGCGGATTCAGCCAGAAACCGCCCCATTAAGTCTACCGTGAACATCGATTAGAATAGTCGGCGCGTGCGGCGTCGCATCCGCGTTCCCGCCAGCCCAGTGTCCAGAGAGCTCAGTTCTAGGACGCAGCGGCCGGTGATACGACTGCTTGAATACTTCGCGATATGCCCCAGATCATCGGTTCTGTTTCCACGTACCCGGCGCGGGCTTCGCTGGCTTGGTACCTGGGCTTGATCGTTGTTGGCTCCGTCCTGCTCCTGCAGGGCATGTCACACGCGGTTGGCACTGCGCCGATATCTTTGTTGGATTCCGTCTTCACCGCGACCAGCGCCGCGTGCGTGACCGGGTTGGCAGTTCGTTCAACTGAATTTGATTTTTCCTTCGCCGGCCAATTGATCATCCTGATCCTGATTCAATTGGGTGGCATTGGCATCATGACGGTGACATCATTCTTGATGTTCCGTTTTGGCGGTCGCCAAGGACTTCGCACGCGTGCGGTCATCTCCGAAACACTCGGTGCAAACGACGATACCGACCTGCAATGGATTCTCTCACACGTCATCGCGTTGACGGTGTTCTTCGAGGGCCTTGGCTTTGCAATTCTCACGCTCAGGAATCTCGGGCACTCTCCCTGGCGTACGGCAGTCTGGCAGGCCTTATTTCATTCGGTATCGGCGTTCTGCAATGCAGGTTTCGCCCTACACGACGACAGCCTGACACGCTTTCAGGATGACACGCTGGTCAATCTAACAATTTGCGGCTTGGTCATCATTGGCGGGCTGGGCTTTCCGGTCATCTTGGATCTGCAGCGCTCACGTCACAGTCGCTGGCAAGATCGCTGGCACCATTTGCATTTGCACAGCAAGCTGATGTTGATCGGCACGTTCGGCTTAACCTTGGTCGGCA
Source organism: Planctomycetales bacterium (assembly GCA_020426755.1). GTDB lineage: Bacteria > Planctomycetota > Planctomycetia > Pirellulales > Pirellulaceae > JAGQPK01. Next base: position 1,380 of record JAGQPK010000858.1, on the reverse strand, counting down.
CCGTGTCGATCGCCGCCTTGGAGTGGGACGGTCTGTTTCGAGACATGCCCGCCTGGCAGCGTTTTCTCGCCGCCTTATTTCACTCGGTGTCATGCCGAACCGCCGGTTTCAATACGGTGCAGATCGGTTCGCTAACCAATGCGACGCTGTTCATCAGCATTCTGTTGATGGCAATCGGTGCCGGTCCGTGCTCGACCGGCGGCGGCTTCAAAGTTTCCACGGTGATGGTCCTGTTGACCCAAGCGATGTCGACATTCCGCGGGCGCCGCAAGCTCAAAGTCTTTCGACGCACGATTCCGCGTTCGACCGTCGACCGGGCCACCGCTACGGCGATGCTGTTTACCGTCGTCGCGGCCGTTGCCCTGACGGTCATGTTGGTCATCGAACAGTCGGATTCGCCTCACATCAGCGGTGATGCCTTCTTTCTCGACGCGATGTTTGAAGTCGTGTCCGCGCTGGGTACGGTTGGCTTAAGCACTGGTATGACGCCCAACCTATCCGTCGCTGGCAAAATCATCTTGATTGGGCTGATGTTGCTGGGGCGTTTGGGGCCCATTTCCGTATTTGTGGCGTTGTCGCGCCGCGAACTGAACGACCCGGTTGTCTACCCTGACGAAGAACCGATGATTGGATAGGAACGATCATGGCAAGTATCAAACATTTCGTCGTCATCGGCTTGGGCTCATTTGGCACCGCGCTCGCTAAACGTCTGTGCAAGAATGGCTGCCGCGTCACAGGGCTCGATGCCTCCAAGGAACGCGTCGAAGAATTGAAAGATGAGTTGTACGAAGCAATCATCGGTGACGCGACCGAACGCGAACTCCTGCAACACTTGCCTTTGAACGACGCCGATGCCGTCTTCATCAGCATGGGTGAAGATATCACGCGTTCACTGCTCGCCACGTTGCACTGTCGCGAATTGGGTGGCAAGCGGATCATTGTCAAGGGCGTAACCGCCGAGCATGGTCGGTTACTGCAGAGCTTGGGCGTCGATCGCGTCATCTTTCCCGAAATCGAAATCGCCGAAGACCTGGCAGATCGCATGACGTGGACGAACGTCGTTGACTTTCTGTCGATCGATCCAGACTACAGCTTCATGGAAGTCGCTGCCCCGGACTCCTTCGCCGGCAAAACACTGCAAGAGCTGAATATCCGTCAGCGGCATGGTATCTGGGTCGTGGGTGTAAAAGATCCCTTGTCGGGCGAACTAACTATGTTTCCGGCCGGCGATTATCGCCTCTCTGTCGATCAGATTCTGCTGATTGTCGGCAAACCGAGTGACTTGGGATCGCTCCGAGATGTCACTTGAGAGCATCAGGTGACAAGTCAGCTTCGCGCTGACAGCCCTGGCGCAATACGCGAGTTGTCGACTTCGCTGTA
>JAGQPK010000857.1 GCA_020426755.1 Planctomycetales bacterium | reverse complement strand
ATTTTTCGCGGAATCGAGGGCAAGTGCCACAAATCAAGTCGTCCATTCGCTGGAATTGAATCCGCAGAATGAAAAAACGCCGCCTGCGATTGGCAGGCGGCGTTTCAGTTGGTTTCTGTTTGGCCGAGTGCGGAGACGAATCAACCGCGTTCGGTGGTCAATCGACTAGCGATCGGTGCCTTCGGTCTTGATCAGCGGACCAGACTCGCCCAATCCACCCTTCAGATCCTTGGGAGGAGTGTTTGCAACCGTGGGTCGATCCGATTCGCCGCCTTCTTGAGCAGCAAGATCTTCCTCGGCCCAATCCACACGCTTGCGAGACAAGCCGATCTTGCGATCTTCCGTGTCGACTCGCAGGATCTTCACCTCGATTTCGTCGCCAACCTTCACGACGTCTTCGGGGTTCTCGACCTTGTGGTCGGCCAACTCGGAGATATGCAGCAGCCCCTCCAGCCCGTCTTCCAGCCCGACGAACACGCCGAAGTTGGTGATCTTGGTGACCGTGCCCTTAACCAGCTCGCCTGGTTGGTAACGGTTGGGGATGTCGTTTGCCCAGGGATCTTCTTCAAGTTGCTTGAGCCCCAGGGCGATACGTCGGCGTTCTTGATCGACCGACAACACGCGGCATTCGACTTCTTGGCCCTTCTCCAGCATCTCGTTTGGATGGCTGATTTTGCGAGTCCAAGACATATCGGAAACGTGTAGCAAGCCGTCGATGCCCTCTTCCAGTTCGATGAACGCACCGTAGTTCGTGAGGTTGCGGACGCGACCTTTGATCAAGCTGCCTTCCGGGTAACGATCGGCAACATCTTCCCAAGGATTGCGTTGAGTCTGCTTCATACCGAGCGAGATCTCTTGCTTTTCCTTGTCGATGCCCAGCACGACCACGTTGATGTCGTCGCCGATCTGCACCAATTCGTTCGGGTGGCTGATACGCTTGGTCCACGACATCTCGCTGATGTGCACCAGGCCTTCGATGCCCTCTTCCAATTTAACGAACGCACCGTAGGACATGACGTTGACGACTTTGCCGGATACCGTCGCGCCGACCTTGTACTTCTCTTCGACGTTGTCCCATGGGCTGGGCGTCATCTGCTTCATGCCCAGGGCGATCTTCTCGCGTTCGTAATCGATGTTCAGGATCATCACTTCGATTTCCTGATCGATGGAAACCATCTCCGACGGATGACCAATACGGCCGTGGCTCATGTCGGTGATGTGCAGCAAGCCGTCGATGCCGCCCAGGTCGACGAACGCACCGAATTCGGCGATGTTCTTGACGACGCCCTTGCGGACTTGGCCAATCTCCAGCTCGCGCAACAATTGTTCGCGGTCTTCTTGACGTTGTTTTTCAATCAGCGAGCGACGGCTCACCACAATATTGCGACGGGCTTCATCGATCTTGAGCACTTCGCACTGAACAACGCGACCGATGTATTCACCAATGTCGTGCGGACGACGAATGTCGACTTGGCTGGCCGGTAGAAACACGTTGACGCCGATATCCACCAGCAGACCGCCCTTGATCTTGCGAGTGCAAGTACCCGTCACGACCTGACCTTCCTGGATGGTCTTCATCATATCCTGCCAGGCCAGGATCTTCTCTGCCTTGCGCTTGCTGAGGCTGATCATGCCGTAGGGTTCTTCTGAACCGCTGGCGTCTTCCACATCCTCAACCAACACCTTGATTCGTTCACCGATCGCCGGTTTGGCCTCGTCCTCTTCCCACTCGGAAATCGGAATCGTGCCTTCACTCTTGAAACCTACGTCCACTAGCACGCGATCTTCGTCAACTCGGATGACGCGGCCTTCCACGATGCTGTTCACATCGATATCGGCTTCCGACTCGATCGTTGCGAGCCCCGATTCATCGGCCGACATCAAAGCCTGATCGAGCTCCGCAAAGAAGTCCTGGTCACTGTCCAAGCTACGAATCAAATTGCGATCAACCATTACTTACCTAAAACTGTGTCGAATGCACCGTACTCTTGTCGCCTGGCGATCAATTCGCCGGGCAAACGCCTCACATGGCAACTGGAGGCCTACGGCACGAAGAGCGAACAAAAAGTGATTGAAAAAACTCGACTGGCGTTCGCCTACCTGCAAGCGAACTAAAACCGCCGGGTCAAAACTCGAGAACGTAACAGAACGAAAGCAAATCAGCAAGATCAGGCAGTAAAAATCCCCCAGAGGCACCAGCTATCAACAACAGCACCCCGCCGGCGCTCATTCCGCTGAAACGCGACGTGGTCGGTTGAGATCGTGCGCCTGCTGCTGGCAGTTCACTAACCGGGTCTGCAGTTCGCTCAACAGCGCTTCGTCATCCAGGGCGGCAATTTCGTCGGGCCAGAGGGGAGCGCCGAACTGGATTGCTAGCGGCGCTGGCCGCGGCCAATGTCGGTTTCGCGGCCAAATCTCAAAAGCTCCTTCGAAGGCAATCGGCAAGAGCGGTGCTCCGCTACGTCGTGCCAGTGCACAGAACCCCGGCTTCAGCGGCCCCAATTTCCCATCGGAACATCGCGTGCCTTCGGGAAAGATCAGCACCATTTCACCTCGCTTGAGCCGTCGCAAAGTCTCCTTCATGCCAGACAGGCCCATGCCGTCCCGCTCGATCGGAATCGCGTCATACCAGCGAATCAGCCAGCCAAATACTCGGTTGTTGAACAGGTTCTGTCGTGCCAAGTAGTTCAGTCGGCGGTCGCACGCTAGTCCCACAATAATCGGATCGAGGTAGCTCTGGTGATTAGCACAGACCAACACAGGCCCCGACTCGGGCAGATGCTCCCTAC
>JAGQPK010000856.1 GCA_020426755.1 Planctomycetales bacterium | reverse complement strand
CGCATTGTCACCGGTGGCTGGAACTTTATTGCTCGCGGTGGTCTGGACGAATATGAACGACAAGGCGGGATGGCCGGCTTCGCCAAGTGTTTGTCACTCACGCCCGAGCAGTTGATCCAGGAGATCGAACGGAGCGGTCTGCGTGGGAGAGGCGGTGGTGGCTTTCCGGCCGCCCGCAAGTGGCAAATCGTACATCAGCAGCAAGGCGAAAAGTTTGTCGTTGCCAACGGTGACGAAGGCGACCCGGGCGCATTCATGGATCGCTCGATCATGGAATCCGCTCCGGCCTGCGTACTGGAAGGAATGTTAATCGCTGCCCGTGCCGTGATGGCGACGCGTGGCGTGGTGTATGTACGAAATGAGTATCCCTTGGCGGTTGAACGGATGCGCGCAGCAGTAGATGAGCTACGCGACAAAGGCTACTTAGGAGACAAAATCCTCGGTTACGATTTCTCGTTTGACGTCGATGTGGTGGAGGGGGCCGGCGCCTTTGTGTGTGGTGAAGAGACGGCGTTGATCGAATCGGTGATGGGCCGCCGCGGCACGCCACACAGCCGACCGCCCTACCCTGCTGAGTCCGGGCTCTGGGATCGCCCGACGTTGGTCAACAATGTCGAGACGCTGGCGTGCGTGCCTTGGATTCTACGACACGGCGGTGAGGCATTCGCGGCACTGGGGACGGTGGGCAGCAAAGGGACGAAGGTCTTTTCGTTGGCCGGCAAGGTCCGCCGCGGTGGACTTGTCGAAGCGCCGATGGGCACGACGATTCGGCAGCTCGTTGAACAATATGGCGAGGGTGTTACACCCGGCCGACAATTCAAAGCCGTACAAATCGGTGGTCCTTCCGGCGGCTGCCTCCCGGCTGCTCTTGCGGATACGCCAATCGACTACGAAGCGTTGCGCGACCTGGGAGCCATCATGGGATCTGGCGGCCTCGTCGTACTCGATGATTCGGACTGCATGGTCGATGTTGCTCGCTACTTCTTGGAGTTTACTCAGAAGGAATCGTGCGGGCACTGTACGTTCTGTCGGATCGGCACACGTAAATTACTCGATCTGCTAGAAAAGCTTTGCGCTGGCAAGGCGGCCCGTCGGGACCTGGATGAGATCGAATTGCTGGCAAACAGCGTGCGACTCGGGAGTCTCTGCGGCCTGGGAAAAACAGCTCCGAATCCCGTTCTAACCACGTTGCGCTATTTCCGTGATGAGTACGAAGCACATCTCGCTGGTCGGTGTCCTGCGGGACGTTGCAAGGCCTTGATTGATTACCGCGTGACACGAGATTGTGTCGGTTGCACGTTATGTGCGCAGCACTGTCCGGTGGCGGCAATCGAGCCAACACCTTATCGGCAGCACTCAATTGACTCTGGACTGTGTACACGCTGTGATGCATGCCGGACGACCTGTCCTGAACACGCGATTGAGATCATCAGTCCGGCGACATCGAAGCTTCCCACGAAGAAGACACCACAACCGGCAACCGTATGATGGTCCGAATATCGATTGATAATGTGGAAGTGGAAGTTGACGCGAATGCATCCGTGTTGGATGCAGCTCGGAAACTTGGAATCGATGTGCCAGCGATGTGTCATCTGGCCGAGCATCGCCCCAACACGTCTTGTATGTGCTGTCTAGTTCGCGTTGATGGTGCAGCGGGATTTGTCCCGTCGTGTGCGACGCGGGTGCGCGAGGGGATGCAGGTAGAGTCCGAGTCGCGCGAAGTGCACGCTTTGCGTCGAACGGGAATCGAATTGTTGTTGGCGGATCACGCCGGCGATTGCCACGCACCATGTCAGAACACCTGTCCCGCGAAGATGGACATACCGAATATGTTGCGGCTGGTTGCTGATGGTAACTATTCCGCTGCGCTGGCCACAGTGAAACGCGACATCGCGTTGCCAGCGATCTTGGGACGAGTCTGCCCGGAGATCTGCGAACAAGCTTGTCGACGTGGGCAGCACGATAGTCCCGCGGCAATTTGCCAAATAAAACGTTTTGTCGCTGACCGCGATCTCAATTCCGAGCATCCCTATCAGCCGGTGCTGCTGCCGGACAGTGGCAAGCACGTGGCAGTCATCGGTTCCGGTCCGACGGGGTTAACTGCCATCTACCACCTACGACAAGCCGGGCATCGCTGCACCTTGTTTGATGCAGCGGATGAGGCGGGTGGCCGTTTGAAGTATGAGTTCAGTGCTGAATTGCCGCTGGATGTTCTGTGGGCGGAAGCGAACGCCATCTTCTCACTAGGTGTCGATTTGAGATTTGGAACCACGATCACTTCGGCCGGAGCGCGGGATACGAAGTCATTGAATTCGCTAGTCACAGAGTTTGACGCCGTGCTGCTTGCCACTGGCAACGAAGCGGCCGACTGGAGTGCTGCGGGCGTGACGATGACGAAGAGCGGCGTGCGCGTCGATGCGGCCACGCGAATGACGTCGCGTGACGGTGTGTTCGCTGCCGGCAACGCAGTTAGACCGTACAAACTGGCCGTTCAATCCGTGGCCGAGGGCAAACTGGCGGCTGAGTGTATCGATTGCTGGTTAAGGAATGTGGCTCCACCCGATCGTCGCAAGACTTATGAGACTCGATTGGCGAGATTGACGAAACAAGAGGTGTGTGACTTCTGCGAGGGCTCGTTGCCAACAGCACGCGTCGAGCGTTCGCTGTTGACACGCGACGATTCGGAAGCCGCGGCGCGGAGCGAAGCGGAACGTTGCCTGGAATGCGACTGCCGAGCGTTGGCCAATTGCTTGCTACATCACTACGCGGCCCAATACGACTGCGATGCACAACACTA
>JAGQPK010000855.1 GCA_020426755.1 Planctomycetales bacterium | reverse complement strand
GATGTCGCCAGTTGATCGTTGGGCCGCAGCGGAGTTGACGCACGCGATCGAACAGTGGCGGACTCATTTTCGGGGTGATGCCCGCGTCAAAGCTGACGACGAAGTCACGGAAGCGGACATTCGCAGTGCGAATCTCGTTATGTTTGGAACTCCTGCCAGCAATTCACTCTTCGCCAAAGTAGCTGACGAGTTGCCGGTCCGTTGGGTCAATGACAAGCTGTTGATGGGCAAGCAAGAATACCCTGCGCAGCACGTTGCCCCAATCTTGATCTATCCGAATCCGCTCAGCCCCGACCGCTACGTCGTCGTGAACAGCGGCTTCACCTACCGCGAATACGCTTACCTAAACAACGCCAGACAAGTTCCCATGTTGCCGGACTGGGCAATCGTCGACGTTACCAACGGTGCAACTTCACAGTATCCAGGCAAGGTGTTGGATGCTGGCTTCTTTGACGAACAATGGCAGCTGCGCCAGAGCCGTTAGCCAGCGTTACGTTTAAACTTGAAGTCCTCATTCCGGAGCCTGTCGATTCTGGGCGTCGGTTTGAGGTGGTGCTAAAGCTGAATGAACTCGGAATGACGAATGTCGAAGTTCTGATACCTTCAGCGCAAAAAAAACGGGTAGACGAACGTTTCGTCTACCCGTTATCGTCGTCACTCAACTTGTGGGTAACGGTTTACCATTTCTGTTGGAACATGGCATAGAACAGATCGGAATCCGCTGCCAAGTTACCGCCTGAAGTCCGCTCCAGGAAGTCGCCGCCGTACAGGTGCGAGTAGCCGAACAGGATGTCCGAGTATTTCGCGATGTGGCAGTTCAATACAAAGTCGATTTCCTGACCCACGTCCGTGCCGGCGGCACCTGTCGCATCGCGGCGAGTTGCTACACCACCTGCGTTGTACAGGGCGTCACGTGAATGGTTGAGCCAGAAGTTATGGTACTGACAGACAAACGTCATCCAGTTGGTCGGATAGGCCGTGTACTGGAAGCTCAAATCATGGATATTCTGACGCGCAACCTGATCAATCCAGCCGAGGTAGTAGTGGCCGAACGGATAGAGTTGGTTGAACGTGCTGGCGTCATTGTCAGTCGGATCAGCATCACCACTGGCGTAGTCGTAGTAGATCCAGGCGGTCGGTGACCAGCAGGCATCCTTGACATGGCGGCCGAAACCGACCGTCGCGGCACCTGCGAACAGGTCAGCATTCCCGACGTCACCGAACTGTGTGATCAGTTCGTAATCCCACAGCCAGCCATCCTTGCCACCCGTGTAACGAGTGCCCAACGTGTTGATCTGTGCTGGGGCTCGAACGATATTCTGCTGGGTGATGTTATTCGAATTGTCAAAGTACATGTAATAGAAGTCGACGAAGTGGCCCTTCTCGGGGCGATAGGTCAACCAAGCACCGGTGAGGTCTTGGTTCTCGTCGGCCTTATCCAAGGCACTGGCGGCAGCGGGAACGTTCTGGGCAAAGAACGCATCGAAGTCCCACTTCTCGCCGCGGCGGAATACTCGAATGCCGTCGAAAGTACGACGAGTATTGGCCCAGTCGAGCGTCGAGACTAAGCGTTGCGAACCCAACAGGAGTTCCTGTCGACCCATGCGAACGTAGACGGGATGGCCGTCGTATTCGATCGCGTTAATGTCGACGAACAAGTTGAGGATGTCGCCACGATTTACATCGACTGGCAGCGGCGCGAGGTCTTCATTGAAAGAGTCGGCCCAGATGTATTCACCAAACACGCGTGCCGTGTCACCGAGCACTAAGTCGCCCCAGACACGCGTGCGTGCCAGCAAGTAGCTGTTGTCAGCCTCCGTCAAGCGACTGTTGTGCTCGTTCATGAAACGCGTCCAAACCTGGCCGCCGGTGCTGAACAGCATGCAGTCGTTGAGTTCGATTCGCTTTAGAGCTTGAACGATATCGCGCTTGCACGGATCGATCTTGTCAACGTAGCGGAAATCGACGTCGAACGAAGACGGAGGCATCAGCGCGAAGGGCGCGTAGCCGTTTGGTGGACGCTTCTCTTTGCAGTCGCCGTGCAAATGATCGACGAAAGAAAAATAGCCAGGGTGCGCGGGCGGTGTCGCCGCGTAGCCCGGTTTGGGCATTGGACAAATGCTGCCTGGTAGCTTTGACCAATTCAATTCGCAACCGTGGCAACACGTCTTGCGATCCGGTTTCTCATCAGCCTTCTTAGGTTTTTGGCAGGTTGGGCAGCAGTTGCATTCGGTGCATACTGCGCTGCTTCCGCCCGCTTTGCCACATTCGCAATACGAGACGGGTTGCATCATGACCTGCGACGTTGCATCAGCAGCAAAGACGCTGATGCCCCCGCCAAACATCAACATGGCTGACAGTGCAGCCTCCTTGCCAGGTATACGCCAGGACATTTTGATCACTCCATTCAACGTCGATCCACGAAGCCCAATCCGTTGGGTTTATACTTCCGTGTTTACTCTTCGCCTCTCAAAGCCAAATCGCTCAAGTTGAACGGGTGCCGCCGATTAACAAATCGTTAGGTCGAATCGGATGATCCTGCCTACCAGAAAAGTCTCGCCATCTTTCGCTGGCTTTGGTAGCACGAACTGGCTGACTTGAGGCCGCCATCAGATACGGAGGGGGGGGCTGAATCTCGAATATCGAATGTTGAATTTCGAATGTTGAAGTCTCATTCCTCGCTAGCGTGCAGGAGTATCCATCGAGCTGCTTCAACATTTAACATTCAGTATTCAGTATTTCCCTGCCGGCGGGGCCAAGAGGCTGATGATGCCGTCGCCGCCACCCACGGCGATCCA
>JAGQPK010000854.1 GCA_020426755.1 Planctomycetales bacterium | reverse complement strand
TCATCAACAACCAAAATACGCGACCACGCAATTTAGGATCTGACATCATCGCCTGGATCTTGCCGGTCAACCGACGCTCGGTCGCATGCGACTCTTCGCCGACACCACCGAATTGGGTGTCCGCTTCATCGACAAAGATCACCACTTTCTCAAGCGCTTCCAGCACGCGACGTAAGCGTTCGAAAATGACATCCGTTTGGCCATACCACTGACTGCGAATGCTTTTGAGCACCAACACGGGTACGTCCAACTCGCTGGCCACCGCCTCGAAGATAAATGTCTTGCCGCCACCGATCGGGCCAGCCACGGCGGCACCCGTTAGTGCCTTGTCGGGCGTAGCGCGAAATCGAGGAATCAGCTCGCCCTCTAAGAAATCCTTGAGTCGCCGGTTGCCGCATACTGCCTTGAGCGTATGCGTGGGCTTTTTGAACTCAATAACATCTTCGCCGACTTGCGATTGAATGAACTCTTCAACCTTGTCGACAAGATCGCCGGGCGTCAGCGGCTCACGTGTGTACGACGCGCGCAACAACAGTTGCCGCAACGCGTGGATACTCAAGCCCGCCGTGAAGGCGGCGAGATCATGCGCGTTGCTCCACAGCGCCGGCTTGTACTGCGCCTTTTCAATGTAATCGTCGATGAAATGCAGCCGCTCAACCGTCGTCGGCGCCGGGATCTCCACGTTCAGCACTTGGGGCAAGCGCGAGACGCGGGAATGAATCAAGCTTTTCGATTCGGCCATCAGGATGACCGAATCGCCACCGCTCATGAATGCGGGATCTGAAAACCAATCCTGCACGATACCGATGCGATGCAACTGCTTGTCATTCAGCGTCGCGATGTCACCGTTGCCGGCCGGCAAGAGCATATCGGCAGCTTCGATGATGATTAGCAAGTGCCCATTCAAATGGTTGCGGGAACAGATCGTAAACTGCCGCAAGGCCTCGAGCGCCACGGTCGGATTACCGATCGCGTCCAATAGCAGGTTGTCGAACTGCCGCTGCAGTTGCTCGATTTCCGATTCACCGCGAGTCTTCATCGCCCGGATGATCAGCGTGTCAGGATCCGCTCCCGACTTCCAGGCGATCCACGCGTTCTTCAATTTCTCCTGATCGTCGAGTACGCGCAAGGGACCGTTCAGCTCGTAGACGATCCGGATCAGTCGATCCGTGCGTGACTTCTCGCTGATGAATGGTATCAGCGGCACGTATTCCTGTCCGTTGTAGAACAGATCGTAAACGTTGCCGCTGACGACGACACTGCGCGACTGATCGGAGTTGAGCACCTCGGCCAGACGCGTGAAGAATGAGTACTTAATGTCCGCCATGGAGTGCTCACTTGCTGCGAGTTAGTCAGGGATGCGAGTGCGTTCCGAACTGCCGGCATCACCAGCATCGGATTCCTTCTTGGCCAAGCCAATCAGCTTGTCGAATTCAGAATCTGATTCCGACGCTGCCGCGTATTCCAGGAATTCGTTTTCCGAACGCTTGGCATCGACACCCGCCATCTCGCGCGAAACGCGTGCGGTCGCTTTAGCTTGATCGCGGATGTCACGCAGTTCCTGCAATTCTTCGTGAGTGCGATCCTTGCTGATGCCGGTCAGCATGTCCGAGATTTCCTTCTCTTCCTTGGCCGTCAGAATCTCGGCCACGGTCGAGTGCTTCTCTTCCTTGATCTTCTCGATGTCACGCAACAAAGATTGCAGTTGCGTCTTGTGACCAGCAATGTTGGCCTCGAAGCCCTTCACATCCTCTTCAAGCTCCGCACAGTGAGCTTCCTTCTCGGCCAGCGTCGAACTGAAGTCCTTGAAGGCGGCCTGGCACTTGACGTATTCGGGATCCTGCTTGGTTGCTTCCGTGTCGCCGTTGTGTCGCTCGACCACTTTACGAGCCATTGCCGCGGCACCGTCACGGAGCTTGCGCAGCCGTTCAATTTCTTCCGTCAGCCGCACCAACGCGGACTTCTTCTTCTCTTGCTGGGCGATCATGGCGCCCACGGCTTCTTTGTATTGATGAATCCGCTTGGTCTTCTCTTCGATTACGCGGTCGTAGGTCGCCTGAACAACTGCCGGATTGTTGCTGAGCGTCTTGCGAGCACTGTCGATCTGGCCAGTAATCAGATATCCAAACGCACGGATGTAGCGTCCGATGGCTTTAAACATGGAGGAAACTTCCTTTCTACTGTGATGCTACCGAATGCCAAAGTATGCCACGAAGTGATCCTCGCACAGCACCGGCGTTCTCTTTTTTTCGCGGCCACGTCTTACAGTGCTGCCGGATCTTTGCCTTGCAGCAGGCTCAGGTAAGTTGCCAGCTTTTCGTAAGGATGGTATCCCACGATCTTCAGGCGGACCGCACCGGTCGGATCGATGAAAAGTGTCGTGGGGTAGCCCTGAAAATCAGGAATCAGCTGCTGAGTTTCCTCATCGCCAATCACACACGGATAGTTAATTCCGTTTTCGTCGACAAAGGTGCGAATCTTTGCCACGGCTTCCTCGGTACCAACGCCTTCGTAATTGATACCAACCATGACAAGCTCATCCTTGTTTTCGTTCAGTAACTGAATGAAATGAGGAATCTCCTTCTTGCATGGCGGGCACCACGTTCCCCAGACATCGACAATCACGAACTTGCCTTTCAAATCGGCCAGCTTGACGTCGTTGCCGTCTAGGTCGGGCAGAGTGAAATCGAAGGGGAATGCCTGTGTATTCGCAATCTCTTCACGACATTCTTCCAGCATCTTCTCGTGCAACTTCGACTGAATGCTTTCGAGTGCCGCTTTGAATTCGTCGTTGTCGGCAATCT
>JAGQPK010000853.1 GCA_020426755.1 Planctomycetales bacterium | reverse complement strand
GGGCACGTCCTATTCACGCCCGTCACGATTCGAACCTCTGCTTGCGAGACTGTCGGTATGGGCTTGGCACCGATGTCTGTCATGCCAAAGCATCAGCGAGCTGGCATTGGATCGTTACTGGTGACGAATGGACTGTGCCGTCTTCGCGATAATGGCTGTCCGTTTGTTGTTGTGTTGGGACACCCGAATTATTATCCGCGATTTGGTTTTGTGCCTGCCGCGCAGTATCAGGTCTCCCACGGTTTCACAGGCATCCCACAAGATGTGTTCTTTATACTGAACAATGCGGTGGATCGCATGAGCACGTTGGCGGCAGGCAGGGCGTACTACCATTCCGCGTTCGGGACGCAACACGACGGCCGGTGACAGCTCGCGACAAACGTCGCCGCCGGCAACAGGTGCTTGCTCAAATGGCATAGGATAATTTGAATTTTGCTGGCTCGGTCTCTGGCGTCATTTGTCACGTAAGATGGCTTAGAGATTGGGATGCGATCATGGTTAACTCATTTCGATCGTCTGACCTTGAAGTAGCTGACGCACGTGGCAGACGTAGGATGTCGCGCGAGTTTCTAGTCGCTTTGCGGGGAGCGTTCCTGACACAGGCGGTGATGGCAGGGCTAACCGCACTTGTGCTTGACGGCGGCCTTGCTCACCGTGCGTTCTGGCTTTCAAGCGTGTGCCAAGGGGCCATCACGGGAATGATCTTTATCAGGAGACCGATGTGCCCAACGCGGCATGACTTGGCCCTGATCCGATTTGGAATCGTTCCATTGACGATAGCCATTTGGTTTTCGTGGAGACTGCTATGCTCTGCGGCAAACGTGAGTCCGTGGTTCTTGCGGATGCTTCGATTGCGAGCCTAGAATGCGATAAGCACAGGCCGGTCGAACCGGGCCGTTTCCGACCGTGTTCGTTTGCGAAATGTTGTGGGTTATCAATTGAGCATAGTAAAGATCGCCGCGGACAGACTCGTGTCACTGCAGGTGACTATACGTTGAGTCGTCTCAAGGGTTTTATGCATGAATCGATCACGACTTAAGATCGTTAGGAACATGTGCCTATCTGCGGCGGCAGTATTCGCCATAGTTGGAGTCGTATTGCCGTTTGTGATGGGATCCGGTTCGTTTTCCGCTCGTGCAACCGCGGTCTCGAAGTTAATGTTGCTGGGCGGCTTCGATGCGAGCCTCATGAAGGAATCGACTCGTATTTCTTTCATGGTCGGCGGTTCCTGTTTGGGTTTCGCGTTGATGGCGCTGCAAGCCGGGATCGTTGCGACATTCGTCCTTTGGTTATCGTCTCCCGACCCACCCAAGGAAACCGGCCTGCGCGGATAGTCGACTTGGTGGATGCGTGCAGTTAATGCCATACATCCACCTGCGATTGGAGGCGGCATTAATCCTATGTTCAGATGTTAATTAATAGAACGACGTTGTTGGCCGCACTCCAAAGTTATGGAGTGCGATCGCGCAGCTATCGCTTTTCGTGACGGTAGGCAGCGCGGGGCAGGGCGGACTCCGGCCACTCGGGCTACCGCGCAAACGGCTCGTGTTCCACGATCATTAATGTCTGCCCCTATTGCGGAGACTGCTTTATGATCTGCTGTTTCCAGCGTTCAACGCACTTTTCGAATCCAGCATCGGATGTGACCGATTTGCTTCGATCGAAAGCGGCAGCTGCGCGGCCGCACTCCAAAACCCCAGTACTCAAGCGGAACTTTGATTGTCGACGACTTGCGTTGCTTGAGATACAGCCACTGAACTGCCACAATCTAGAGGGCTCGCTGGTACGGATCGCTTGTCGCGAACTCGGCACCGGGCACTGCGTTATGGCACTACGTTAAGCCCCCTCGCATGTATAGGTCCGTCATGAGAACGATGATCGTGTTGTTAATGGTCATGCTCGCGTCTACTACGGGAGCGGTTTCCAGCGGTGATGAAAAAGGCTACTCGTTTGACGTGCTCATACGCGGCGGTCGCATCATCGACGGTACCGGCAATCCGTGGTTTGTCGGTGACGTGGGTATCAAGGGCGATCGCATCGTAGCCGTTGGCCGCCAGCTTATGGGCGAAAGTATCAGGACCATTGACGGCACGGGGCGGTTTGTAAGTCCGGGTTTCATCGACATCCATTCTCATTCCGATCTGCTGCTGTTCGAGGATGGCGATGCCCCCAGTAAGATTCGTCAAGGCGTCACGACAGAAGTCTTGGGAGAAGGTGAGTCGTCGGGACCTTATGTCGGACAGTTGTCGCCACATGGTGCGGTAATCGCCGGTCAGCGAGTGACATGGACCACGCTCGGCGAATACTTCGACTTGCTCGAGAAATCACAAGTGGCCGTCAATGTGGCATCGTATGTCGGTCTGAACAACGTTTGGCAATCCGTGATGGGGAGCCGCTTTGATCGTCCTAATGCGGACGAACTTGATCAGATGCGCAATTTGGTCGACCAGGCGATGCAACAGGGGGCGCTGGGGTTGTCCAGCCAAGTGATGATGCCCCCCGGATCGTTGGCAACGACGGAAGAGATCACAGAACTTTGCCGAGTCGTCGCAACACACAACGGCATTTATTCGACACATATCCGCAACGAAGGCACTGGCGTCTTCGCTGCGGTGCAAGAAGCGATTGATATCGCCGAGCACGCTGGTGTTCCGGTCGATATCATTCATCTGAAGATTGCGGACCAACAGTTGTGGGGCAAAATGCCAGATGTGGTCGAGGTCATCGAGTCTGCCCGTCGTCGCGGCGTCAACGTCCAGGCGAATGTTTACCCCTACACACGCGGCAACAACAACTTGGTCAGCA
>JAGQPK010000852.1 GCA_020426755.1 Planctomycetales bacterium | reverse complement strand
CCTGACCGGCGGGTGGAGTACTTGCGTCAGCATTGTCAGCACTCGCGGGCGGCAAACGTCGCACGGTATTGTCGCCGAGGATTTCGCCCGACGACATGCTGTAGGGCAGCATGACCAAGACTAGCGTGAATAAAACATGATGCCGCATGGACTTACCCGCATTTTAAACGCGTTAACCTCGTACATGGGCAACACCCGGTATTCGTCCCATCGGCGTACTGGTCAAATAGACTTTAGCGATTGCAATTCGCACGAATGACAGCTGTGCTCGCGTCCGTTTGGTGTACAACAGAGGCGGGTGAGCAGGCTAGCGATTGCCGTTAGGTAGCGTCTAGCCGATTGGCCGCGCTAACAATGCTCATGGTGACTTCGCCCGCCACTGCCTGAGAGGAGTCGAAATGAAACGATCAGTACTCGTGATGATATTTCTCGTCTGTCTTGGAAGTCTCGGTCACTGCCAGGACTCGCTATCCGAAAAACCTGGTTCGCCTGACGAAGTCGAGTCCGCAGATGAGTCAACTATTCGCGCGAACGTGAAGTCTTATATCGAGGCGTTCAACAGCGGGAATGCAACGGCGCTAGCGAATCACTGGACTGAGGGCGGCGACTATCTGCCGCCCGGCGGTGAGAAGATTGTCGGGCAGGAGGCTCTACAGAAATTCTTCAGTGAATACTTCCAGGGCACGAAAGGTGCGCAATTGGAAGTTGATGTGACGTCGATCGAGCTGCTTTCTCCACGTGTTGCGAAGGAGCGAGGAGTGGCACGTGTTACAGGTACGGACGAACCAGCAGACGAAACCACGTACGAGGCGATTCACGTGAAGACGGGGGACGCGTGGAAGATTGATAGCATCCGTGAACAGGCGGTTGCGCGGCCGGCTTCGCACTACGAAAAGTTGCAAGAACTAGAGTGGATGATTGGAAGTTGGGTTGATGCGGATGAGGAATCGGAAGTCGACACGATTTGTCGCTGGACCCCGAACGGAAATTTCATCGTGCGTTCGTTCAAGGCATTCATTGGGGACGGCTTGGATTTCGAAGGGACGCAAGTTATTGGCTGGGATCCTGCCCGCGAGACAATTCGTTCCTGGACATTTGATTCTGATGGCGGGTTCGGTGCAGGTCGTTGGACACGTGCGGGCAACGAGTGGACGGTGAGCTCGCTTCACGTGCTGCCTGATGGTCGCCGCGCATCTTCAACCGACATCTACGAACTGCTGGATCAGAATACTGTGCGGTTCCAGTCAATCGCTCGCCAAGTCGATGGCGAACTGTTGCCCAACATCAAGCCCGTTACCGTTGTCCGTTCTACTGATGAGTGATTGCCTGGGGAGCCAAATCATGAAACGCAAATTCTTCATCGTGCTGGTAACGGTCTGCGCCACGTTACTCAGCACATCGAACGTTTGGAGTCGCGGGGGACGTGGCGGCGGTGCACGTCCTGCGATGGGTGGTGGTGCTCGTCCCGCAGCACGCGGTCCTGCCATGCCGAATGCGGGAGCACGCACACCTTCGATGAGCCGCGCGATGCCGCGGCCCGCGGGCCAGTTGCCGACGACTCGTCCAGCCGTAGCCCAGCGCCCAGCGCCCCAGCGCCCAGTAACGCAGCGTCCGGCAACACAGCGTCCGGCAACACAGCGCCCGGCAACACAGCGCCCGGCAACACGGCCGACGCCTCCGACCGCGAATCGGCCCAATGTCACTCCGCCGAATGCATCGAGACCGAACATCGGGCAACCGATTGCGACGCGTCCGAATGTCACTCAGCCAAGGCCAGGCAACGCGCGTCCGCTCCCATCGCGCCGTCCGCCGTCGGCAGGTGACCTCGGTGACTTTCTGGATCTGCCGGGTGGCAATCGTCCCACAACGCTACCGGCCACGCGGCCTGGTTCAGGCAATCGGCCAAGTGGTAATCTGCCGCGGCCTGATGTGCCGGGACGTCCGGGCGTGGGTACTCGACCATCGCCAGGGACTCCTCCAATTGCCAACAACCGACCGGGGTTGACGCGACCCAACACGGGAGACCGCGTCAACATTGGTCAGGTTAATATCAACCACCAAAACAACGTCAACGCAATTCGCAATCGGTGGAGCTACGCCGATCGCCGTCCGTTTAATCCCAATTGGTGGGCGAATCATCCAACGACGTTGCCAGCCAACGTTCATGGTTGGCGCTGGCACCAGCACTGGGGTCGGTATCCCTATGGTTGGTGCTGGCGGCCGGCAACGTGGGCCACATTCGGCACGTGGTTCGCCTGGACTTGGGCTACGCCGATGCCCTACAACTACGGCACCAACGTCGTCTATCGAGACAACTACGTGTATGTCAATGAGCAGCAAGTTGCGACATCGGAGGTCTTCTACCAACAGGCTGCCACAATCGCTGCGCAGACTCCGGAGGAAGTGAACGCCGAACAAACCGAATGGCTGCCACTGGGTGTGTTTGCGATCGCAGGCGACGATGGCGTCGACACCGGGATGCTCGTTCAATTGGCAGTCAGCAAGGACGGCATCATCGCCGGCACGTTTTACAACGATGCCACCGATGAAGGCAAACCGATCGAAGGCAGTGTGGATCGCGAGACCCAGCGCGCAGCGTGGAAGTTCGTCGACGGTTCGAACAACGAAATCGTCATGGAAACGGGCATCTACAACCTGACCCAAGAAGAAGCGACGGCGCTGGTCCACTTTGGTCCCGAACGCAGCGAAACCTGGTTGATGGTGCGTCTGCCGGAACCCGAGGCCGAGGACGAGGCAAAGCCATAACTGACTGACACTAAGTAGTCACGTCGACTTTGTCGGATCG
>JAGQPK010000851.1 GCA_020426755.1 Planctomycetales bacterium | reverse complement strand
CACTTGCGGCTGTGCAGCGCGAGTCAGCCCCGCCGCCGCCAATAGACCGACCAGCAGAGCGCCAACGAGTGCGTGCCACCGCGTCGATGGTGAAGTTATCACGAGGGCAGTGATGCGGCGTTCAAGCACAGTCGGGCGAGAGAAAATACCAATCATCGCGACTTGTGCCGGCAGGGAGAAAAGTCTCGCCGACAAACCGATTAGCAAACGTCCATAATCGCGCACATCAAGTTCTGGCAACGACTTCAAGGTCCATTCATCACAGGCGCACTCACGCTGGTGACGCAAATCAGCTAACGCCATCCAGACGAGCGGATTAAACCAATGAAGTGCGGTTGCCACCGTCGCAATGGCTTGAATCCAAAGATCCCGGCGGCGGATGTGCAGGAGTTCGTGCACCACAATCGCTTCCAATTCCGCCGATTTCAATTCCGTCAAGAGGCACTCAGGCACCACGAGCAGTGGACGCCTCCAACCCGCAACACACGGACTGATCGCTTCGGGTGTAACGCAGATGTCGACCCGCACCTTTAACTTTGTCAGTGCGCGTGCGGATGCTACCGCTTGCAACAATGTCTTGTTGGGCTTTAGTCGACTACGCCGTAGTCTTCCGCGCAGTATCACGTCGCTCAACAGCGTTCGGCCTAGCAGTATCGCGACGCCTATTAGCCACGCGACCAAGATCCACCTCGTCGCGTCAACGTTCGTCACGCCATTGCGATCACCGTCATGCCGGTCAGCGGGTAACGAGTCGACAACTTCGCCAGCAACGCTGGAGGCAACTTCAGCTTGCTTGAATCCAATCGGCCGCACGACAGGCATCTCGGCGACCGGAACAGTTTTGGGGCGCGCCGCAGCTGCCGCAGCTTTCTCCGTGCCGTTGAACTCGCGATCCTGTGCCGAGTCGCTGATCGTTTGACGCTTTGGTTCCGGAGAAACTGCCACGCGCATCGCAAGATCGCGTGCATTGCTACGCACAGAAACTATCTCGGTAATTTGATAGAGACTCCACGGCGAGGCAGGTAGCGTCGGCAGAAGCAATCGCGCAAGCACGACGCACCAGAGTAGGTGTCGCCAGCGAGGCGCTAATCGATCACCGCATAATCGGATCAGCGCAAAAACAATCACAATCAGTAGGCTCGCCTGCCAACTCGTCTGCCATAGCCACTCGGCCACGTACTGGGACACATTTCTCATGTGCGCCTCCAAGATTCTTAGGGCTTCCGTTTGGATTTGAGCTTTGCGGACGATTGATCCAGCAACTGCTGAAGTTGCTCGATTTGGTCTGGCTTGAGCGGCGTCTCAGCAATGAACTGAACAAGAAGTGCACCCGTGTCACCACCGAAGAGACGTTGCGCCAATGTACGCACCTCTTGCCTGACACATTGCTCGCGCGTCGCCAACGGATAATAGGCGTACTTGGTCCCTAACGAGTCAGCGCCCACGGCTTGTTTTTCTACCAGCCGCGCCAGCAGCGTGCGAATTGTTCGATGATTCCAATCGTGCGTCGCCTGCAGCTGTTCGATCACTTCGGCGGCGGTGCACGCCTGGTCATGTTGCCACAGAATCTCCATGACGTCCCATTCTGCTGGCGTTATTTGCAGCACCGCTGCCATCATACCACTCCCTCTCAATCACCGACCACACCTGTAGTCACGACTAGACCACAAACGTAGTCACGCGTCAACGACGAATCCGTCAATGCAGCGAAAACTGCAGTTCCTCGTTCCGTACGTAGTTGCTTGCGGCAGCGCAGCACGCATAATGACACGAACTTCCCGAAGCGATCTGAGCGACACCGTTCATCTGCGGAGCCAAGCATGAATCTCGGTCACATTATCTCGCGAGTTTGTCTACTTATGTCGGCGTTGATCGTCGTCGTTGCCGGCGGCCAGAAGGTACCGGCCGATGATAGCGTGCACCATGTGGTCGTATTTGGCGAAGACGGCAAATTCGCAGGTTGGCCAGCTAATCATGGGATATGGCACTGGGGCAATGAAATTCTCGTTGGCTTCAGTATTGGCACACATGACGATTTAGGAAACGAACGCCACAACATTGCGCGAGACAAAACCGAACACCATGTGTTGGGACGATCGCTAGATGGAGGTGAAACCTGGCAGATTGAATATCCTGCGGAACGAGGCATGTTGATCAACCAGGGCGGCATGCGGCATGGCATTACAGATCCGAAGCTGCACGAAGCACCACCCGAACCGATCTCTCAACCGATCGACTTTGCCAATCCCAACTTCTGTATGACACTCCGCTTTCAAGATGTAGATGGTGGTAAATCTCGCTTGTACTACTCGTACGACCGCGGCCACGACTGGCAAGGTCCATTCGCGATGCCAGGGTTCGATCAACCAGGGGTGATGGCACGCACCGACTACATTATCGATGGTCCACACGACTGTCATGTTTTTCTCACGGTGTCGAAACAGAATCGGACCGAGGGGCGCGTCATTGCCACTCAGATGCGTAATGGTGGCACCGACTGGCGAATGCTTGGTTACGTCGGTCCAGAACCCGTGGGCTTTTCGATTATGTCGTCAACCGTCAGGCTCAATCCAACCACACTGTTGATGGCCACGCGACGTCGGGCACGTGAAGGTCGACCAAAGCGACCTTGGCTCGACCTGTGGAAATCCCCCGACAACGGAAAATCATGGCAAGAACTTCGCAATCCGGTTGACGACGTTGGCGAAGGCAACCCACCTGCGTTGCTCAAGTTGCGGGACGGTCGACTCTGTCTGACTTATGGTGTTCGCAAACCGCCGTTTTCGATCGAAGCTCGCTTCAGTTCCG